>JBEBGP010000203.1:0-5790 GCA_040081045.1 Candidatus Nitrotoga sp. | reverse complement strand
GCTACGGTGCAACAAGGCTTGGGTAGTTACCTGCGCCTCGCCCAGATTGGCGCGGCCGGTCACCAGAAAATAATTGCTTGTAACGGAAATGGAATTGACCGGAATTGATATATTGCCTCTCGGCAAACGGTTGCGAAAATCTTGTACGGTTTTGAAGGGATTTCCTTTGCGTTGTTGAACTATCGTTCGTGCATCTGCCAGTGTCATGTTTTTCAGTACGGCGGTCAAAACTTCGGGTGATGCAAAATTGACATTAATGGGCGTGAAGTCAGGTAACACGGTAACAAAGTCTTGCAGGATGGCTATGGTGTTCTTGTCGAAGCCTCTTATTAATGCCAATTCTCCCAATTCGGTTAGTCGCTGCTTTGATGCCCTGTAGGGCTGTGCCAGCCCGAGATAATACACATTCTCGGTATCGTTTTGTGGCAGGATAAAGTCTGCCGCATCGCCAGCGAGTTCAGTTGGCAATCTCAGCATCTCCAGCAAACGTTTAAATTGCTCAATATCCGGCTCGCTGCGAACATTATTTCGTATAAGATTATTCAAATTAAAGAGTCCCTGCCTGTCCTTGATTATCCCGGTGACTTCGCCACCCTCTACAGGCAAAGCGGGGAGTTGCATGGCCCATAGCTCCTGCTCGTGGTCGATGTTATTTGCGTTGCGCGCATCTTCTCCCAGTACTGCGCGTGACCAATCAGTCCCGGCAATTCCCAAACGTCTGGCTTGTACGTGGCTGAACTGACTTTCAACCTGGCGCTGCCACAAATTCTGCTGCTCGGTCATATAGGCAGCCAGTGAGGTTGCCAGTGCAACGATGAGCAGTACCATGATGATGGCTGCGCCAGATTGTTTGGCGGGGTATTGCAAAATTCCTGTATTCGACATGATTGTTTTGTTCAAGGGTTCAAAATGTTTATCTGCATTCATTGCAGCGCAAACACGCGAATAATTTTTTCGCCGCTGACCAAGGTTAGCTGCACCTCCACTGCCATGGGTAATTTCTCATTTCTGCCGTTTGCGACAGGCCATTGTCTGTGCCATATTCTATCGGCACTGAGATACTGCAGGTGGAAATCACTTACACCTTCCAACAAGGGGTAGATGATGGGTCGGGTGTTCGGGGCCTGATCAGGAAATGGCCAACGGAGTAATTGTATGGTATTTTTTTCCAAATGATAGCCAATGCGTTGCGGTGCTTGCAGAGCGGCATCCGCCATACTGGCGCGGGTGAAAGTAAGCTGGGCCTCATCCCTCAATGTAACGGTACGGCCTATCCATTCTGCCTGAATAAATCCATCTGTGCCGCGCACCGGTCGATACACTGCCTGTGCGACATCCTGTTCCAGACGTGAAAAAAAATAGGTTAAATGTTGCCACTTGCGCGTTTCCTGTGCTACCCGATCGCGCGTTTGTACTACTGCATTCAGGCTGTTATAGCCGGCTATGGCAATGAATGTGAGTACCACCAGTGCAACCAGCAATTCGATCAGCGTGAAGCCGCGATTGACGATGGGTGTAATGGTCATTAGCGGCGCCTCTGCTCTACCAGAAATCCGCTTAATTTGCGCAGCACGTGTTCGGGATCCTCGGCCACGGAAACGCTGACTTCCACACGGCGGAATGCCAGATTGGGTGTGACGCTGATTTCCTCGCGCCATTGGAAAAGTATGCCCCCCTGTATTTCCTCGCCTTTTTGTACGCTCACTGCCAGCCAGTCTCCCTGCGCTGCGTGCAGGGCCAGCCGATTTTGCGCGACCCAATCTGCCAGTAAGCGTAAACGCAATGCTTCGGTATGGCGTGTTTCAGCGCCCGCCACGCGTAATATTGCAGACAAGGCTATGGCAAGAATGGCGAGTGCCACCAGGCTTTCCAACAAGGTGAATCCCCGTTGAAAAATTGTTTTCGCTTTATTTCTAAAGGGGTTGTTGGTCATATGCTATTGCATCTGTATGGACACCTTGCCTGTGCTGTGCCCAATCACGTTGGCTGTAACATGGGTGGTTTGCAATTGAATCTGGAAAGGCAGGGCAAATGAATGGGCGCTTAATACCAGATATTCTCCGGCGGGTAGTGGCTGATCTTCTATGCTGACTCTGGCAACCTGCACACCATCAGCTAGCGCGCGTGCGCGAAAAACCGGATCATGTTCAATCTTTATCCAATCGGAATATTCATTTTTTTGCCAGAAGCGATAAGTATCACTCCTGCTGGAATTATGTTCACCGGGGCTATTGGGGTCAGAATTATTTTTATCGACTGTCCACGCCAGTGAGCGTCCGCTGGCACGCGCTTCCAATCCGGCATTCTCCAGCAATAACGCCAGTCGCTGCGCTTCTTCGCGCAGTATGGCGCGCTCATCTGGTAACAGTTGCAGCACCACTGCACCGAGCGCGATACCCATCACTACCATTACCACCAGCAATTCGATCAGCGTAAATCCGTTTTGTTTGTTATGGGTTAGGGGCGGGGAGGGCATGTTGATTGTCCTGAAAAGGCGATAACTTTTGGGGGTATTCCTCATTCTTTATTTACTGCGTCAGAAATCGCTCAAGGGATGCAGCGCAAGGCGAATCCCCCCGTAAAGGGGAGGCCGGTGGGTACCCGGCGGCAGTGCCGCCACCCTCCCGCTCTTGGCGAGGAAGCGGAGTTGACTCGCATGTCAATGAGCATTCCGAGCCGAGATTTAACACAGCGATGCGCCATTGGGCGATTTAAGAACACAGTAAAATTACAGTTCCCACGATCCAATGTCCGCATCATTACCCTCGCCGCCTGGCGCGTTATCCGCACCCAGACTCATCACGTCGATTTCGCCATGCAGACCGGGTTGCAGATATTGATAGGGATTCCCCCATGGGTCTTGCGGCAAGCGTTCAACATAACCGCTGGCCTGCCAATTAGGGGGCATGGGCGCAATGGCAGGTTTTTGCACCAGTGCCTGCAAACCTTGCTCGGTGGTGGGGTAGCGTAGATTGTCCAAGCGATACATTTTCAATGCCTGCACTATTGTTGCAATGTTCTGTTTGGCGGCAACGACACGTGCTTCATCCGGCCGCCCCATTACCTTGGGTACTATATATGCGGCCAGTATGCCCAGAATGATCACAACCACCATAATTTCTATCAGGGTAAAACCATGTTGCTTGCCATGGGGAAATTTTGGGGTAGCCGTGTGTATGGGTGACATATTCTTTCAGAATGGGGGAAAGTTGAGTTAAATAACGGTGTCAATTTAAGGTCGACTCGCGAGCTCGAGTACGATGCAGATTATATTAAATAAATGTGATGATCATGCTTAAATTTCTGTATTTGACAAACTGGGGGGGGTAGAGTGCGCGGCATTTTTACACCATTAAATTATATTTCACAATATTTTTACTCCAGTTTTTCAATCATTCTCACCCATCCCCCTCAAAAAAAATTTAAAAATTTAAAGGATAAATACTATGGCACTAATCACAGATGCGTTAGACGACATCAGAAAAAACACCATTGGCATCACCCTGCCCGGCACGCTGAGCAACGACAAAATCAGCGGAACCTCGCGTAATGATGTGCTCGATGGGGGTGCCGGTAGCGACCAGGTGAATGCGGGCACGGGAAATGACCTGTTAATTTACAACATGACCCAGAACACTGGCGCGCACGACCGCTACAATGGCGGCGCAGATACCGATACGTTGCGGCTGAATTTCACCGCAGCCGAGTGGGCAAACCCTAATGTCACGACCGATATCGAACGCTTTATCGCGTTCCTGACCCGGCCAGCCGGGGTCGAAGGAATATGGTTTACCTTTCAGGCTTTTGGCCTGGAAGTGCGCAACATTGAGAGGCTGCATATCTATGTGGACGGCGTGCGTATCAACCTCGGTCTCGCGCCAGTCATCACCAACACGGCTGGTGCGCTTGCCGGGGTGGTGCAGGAAGATACCACCCTCACCGCTACTGGCCAACTGAGCGCGGTCGATGTTGACGCGGACACCGACCCAACGTGGAGCGTGCTGGGCGCAACCGCTGGTACCTATGGCAGTCTTGCGCTCAGTGCCACCGGCCAGTGGACCTACACATTGGATAACAATTCTGCCGTGGTGCAGGCGCTCGCCGCTGGCGAAACCCACAATGAGACCTTCACCGTGCGCGTCACCGATGACAGGGGTGCGTTTGTTGACCAGACTGTCACCGTCACGGTGAACGGCACCAATGATGCGGCGATCGTCACTGGCACCTCGACCGCCAGCCTCACCGAAACCGACGCGGTGCTCACCGCCAGTGGAGCCTTGAGTGCCACCGACATCGACAGCCCGGCGGCATTTGTGGCGCAGACCGGCGTGGCCGGCAGCAACGGCTACGGTGTGTTTGCAGTGGACGCAACCGGTGTCTGGAACTACCGCACCAACACCGCGCACAACGAGTTTGTGGCGGGGATAAATTATACTGACAGCTTCACCGTGGCCACGGCAGACGGCACGACGCAGGTTGTTACCGTGACTATCACTGGCACCAACGATGGGGTTGGGCTGATTTTCATCAGCCGTACTAATGATGCACCAGTAATCACCAGCGTTGCGCAAGTGGGAAACGTGTCGGAAGGTGATAACGGCTCAAGCATGAGCACATTTGGCACGGTTACTTTCAGAGACGTGGATACCAGCGATATGCACACCATCTCGGTGAGAGGCATTCCTGCATACGGCACGGCGACCGTGGACGCAGTTGGCAATTGGGCATACACGGTGAGCGACACTGGCTTGGTGGATGCTCTGGCAGACGGTGAACAGCTGGTCGACTCTTTTACAGTGCTGGTTGACGATGGTAACGGCGGTATCGCCACGCAGGGTGTGAGGATCACCATCACCGGCACCAATGATGCGGCGATCATCAGTGGCATTTCGACCGCCAGCCTCACCGAAACTGACGCAGTGCTCACCGCCAGCGGATTTCTGAGCGCCACCGACGTGGACAGCTTGGCGGCATTTGTCGCGCAGACCAACGTGGCTGGCAGCAACGGCTACGGCGTGTTCTCGGTCAATGAAATCGGTGCTTGGAGCTACAGCACCAACACCGCGCACAACGAGTTCTTAGCGGGTATGATCTACACCGATAGTTTCACCGTGGCTACAGCCGACAGCACAACGCAGACCGTCACCGTCACCATCGCTGGCACCAACGATGCACCAGTGATTTTGTCATCCGCCGCACTTGGTACGGTTTTCGAAGACCCATTTCCATTTTCTAATGCAATAGACGGTCAGTTTGTCGCTACTGATGCGGACAATGGTGCGATTCAAACCTGGGGCATCGTACAAGCCGGTGTTGTGCAAAACATTGCGACCAGTAACTATGGTGACCTCGTAGTTGATGCAAAAGGCGCATGGATTTACATCCTGAATAATGAGATACAAGCTGTGCAAACCTTGGCTGCAGGTGAAATCCATATTGAAACCTTTATGGTGCGCGTGACCGACGATCAAGGTGCGAGCATTGATCAAACAGCAAGCGTCACTGTCATCGGTACCAATGATGCACCGGTAATCACCAGCGCTATGCAAACAGGGAATGTGTCGGAAGGCGATGACGGCTCGAGCATGAGCACATCTGGTACGGTCACCTTCAGCGATGTAGATACGATTGACATACATGCCATCTCGGTAAGCGGGGCTGTATACGGTACGGCGACCGTGGACGCAGTTGGCAATTGGAACTACACGGTGAGCGACTCTGGCTTGGTGGATGCGTTGACGGGGGGCGAGCAGTTGCTCGACATCTTTACAGTGCCTGTCTCTTATACAC
>JBEBGP010000044.1:0-5810 GCA_040081045.1 Candidatus Nitrotoga sp. | reverse complement strand
CCTATCCCGGACTGTGCTGATTGCTTCAGCGACCATTAAATACAGCAAAAAATTTGCATCACAGAATCCCGTTTGAGCATACCTTAATCATACACAGCTACCCAAACAATGAGTACAAAATTATCACAATCTGCATGTTGGCAGGCCCTTCAGTCCCACGCCAGGACTCTAGAATCCACGCATGTCAGAGATTTATTTTTACAATATCCCAAGCGCTTTAAGGATTTTTCAGTGCACTTGGATGGCATGTTATTTGACTATTCAAAAAATCTGGTTACACATGAAACGCGTGAATTGTTACTTCAGCTCGCGCAGCAGGAAAAATTGCCCGAGAAAATAAAAAAAATGTTTAACGGTGAACAGATCAATAACACAGAACATCGCGCAGCATTACACCCGGCATTACGCAACCAAAGTGCGCGGCCAATTTATGTAAATGATCGGGATGTCATGCCTGAAGTGCGTCATATGTTGGAAAAAATGCGAATTTTTTGCAATGCGGTTATGAGTGGTTCACGTATTGGTTATAGCGGGCGACCCTTCACGGACATCGTAAACATAGGTGTGGGGGGCTCTGATCTCGGCCCGGTTACGGTGTCAGAAGCTCTTAAGCCATATGCGAAAGGGGGGCTTCGTGTGCACTATGTATCCAATATTGATGGCACACATCTGCGTGATACGTTAGCGCTTGTTAGTCCGGAAACAACACTGTTCGTTGTCTCATCCAAAACATTTACTACGCAGGAAACGTCTGTAAACGCCGCATCAGCACGTGCCTGGCTAAAAACATATTGTCCTAAAGAATCGTTATCGGCATCACATTTCGTGGCCGTGACAGCCAACCTTCAAGCAGCGGAACAGGCCGGATTTTGCAGGGAGGATATTTTTGAGTTATGGGATTGGGTCGGCGGGCGCTTCTCAGTATGGTCGGCAATTGGCTTGCCTGTAGCGCTGACCGTTGGGATGGAAAATTTTACCGCGCTGCTAGGGGGCGCGCATGCGATGGATGAACATTTTCAACATGCCCCTTTGGCAGAAAATATGCCCGTGCTGATGGCATTGATAGCGATTTGGCATATTAATTTTATGGGGGTTCGCGGCAGTGTTGTGGTTCCTTACGATCAATACCTTAAACATCTGCCCGTGCATTTGCAACAATTGGATATGGAAAGTTTGGGCAAAAGTGTGGACAGCACGGGTGAGGGGCTGGATTATGCAACAGGAGCGGTATTGATGGGCAAACCTGGCACGAATGCGCAGCATGCTTTTTTTCAACTGCTGCATCAGGGTACACAAAAGGTGCCGGTAGATTTAATCGCGGCCTGCCAGTCGCATAACCCAATAAAAAATCATCACGAAATCTTACTGGCAAATTTTTTTGCGCAGGGAGAAGCATTAATGCGCGGTCGCACCCGCGAAGAAACTCATGCGGAACTGCTTGCGCAAGGATTCAGCGCAGAACAAGTAACGGAGTTGTTGCCACATAAAACATTTCAGGGAAATAGGCCGTGTAATTCTATCCTCTGTAAAATATTTGACCCCTACACGGTAGGCGCATTGCTGGCGCTCTATGAGCATAAGGTGACTGTGCAAGGCATGATTTGGAGTATCAATCCATTTGATCAGTGGGGAGTGGAGTTGGGCAAGCAGTTGGCTGGCAATATTCTGCAGCAGCTACAAACCAATGTTCTAACCGGCACAATGGATGAATCGACGAAAGGCTTAATTAAATTTTATCAGGCCAACAAAGCCAACAACAAGCTGTAGCGTAAAGAGTGAGTTCATTCAACATGAGCGATGGCCTCACAAACTCGGACAACCTGCTGCCGATCCGGCACGAATAAAGTATCACGCCGCATAAACGATACGAGTATCACCAAAGCATGAACGCATCCGTTCCGAATTTTGCTTAAATTTGTTCTGTAGTTGCTCGCCGCCTCTTTCAACGTCGCCTTCGTGCGAACCTATGATACCGTGAATGACTTGGGCAGGCTGCCTGATGTATGATGAGTTGCGTTGGCACAATGCCGGTCAACAAGTGTGTTTAATCCCGATTCCTGTGTGAAGCGCAATACGACAGAATTCTGTTACCCCTAACTTTAATCTAAGGAGCATTTAAAGTGAAACCATCACGAATATTATCTTTATCGTTATTGATGATTGTTTCTGCTACCGTTGCTGCATTGGCAGCGAATCAGGTAGAAGCATGAACGGTGTTGAAATACTACGGTCATGCGGCTTTCTCGATTAAAACGCCATCCGGCAATGTAATTTTGATTGATCCGTGGATTACCAATCCTGCAAATAAGACGGGTGCCGATGATCTGGCGAAAATCGAAAAAGCAGATTTGATTTTAATCACGCACGGGCATTTTGATCATGTGGGAGATAGCATCGCTATCGCTAAAAAAACGGGCGCGAAATTGGTTGCAACTTTTGATTTGGCGACGGCCTTAAAGCAGTACGCGGGCTTTCCCAAAGATCAAATGGGGTTTGACACGCTGGGAAACTTCGGCGGAGAAATATCTCTGTTGAATGGCGAAGTGAAAATCGCATTCGTTCCCGCCATCCATAGCTCCACCGTGACCGAACCAGAAGGCGCACAAAACATACACACGGGTGGTGCACCCGGCGGTTTTGTGGTGACCGTGAAAAAAGGCCCGACCATTTATCATACCGGTGACACGGATGTGTTCGGCGATATGGCACTGATCAATAAATTTCATCGCGTAGATATCATGCTGGCCACTATAGGCGGGCATTTCACCATGGGGCCGAGTCGTGCGGCAGAGGCCGTCCAACTGGTGAAACCCAAACTTGTCGTGCCCATGCACTATGGCACATTCCCCGTGCTGACAGGCAGCCCCGATGCGCTTGGCAAAGCGTTGAAAAAAGTGAAGCACCAAACGAAAATGGTGGTGATGGAAGCGGGTAATACGTTGAAATTTTGAGCAAACACATGGCGGCAGGCAAACTGCAGTGTCATCGCCTGCGTTAACACAAAGGACTTGTCACACTTAAGTTGATGGCTTAACTTCCCAGCTTAAGCTATTGTGTTTATATAACAATTATTGTATTGTCGCGAATAACGATTTTAATGATGATTTAGACGGCACCACCACTCAAAGGGGATTGTATGCAGAACTTGCACTCGCAACATGGGACAAGAATTTCTCTGGCAGTATTTCTGTTGACCACTGCCGCTTTACTTTCGGGCTGTGGTAATGATGAAGAGACGACCACTGGCACCCCCCCTGCTCCATCGCCTGCCACATCGACTGTTGCGACCATTTCACTTTCAGCGAACCCATTAACTGTAAAATCCGATAACACAGACAGCACAACGGTCACGCTCGCCGCCCTGACTACAGGGAATGTGGCTGTGCCTGACACCGTTGTAACGGTGAGTGTGAATACAGGTTCTTTGACGGGCGTTTCCGGTACCGGGACGGTCACGACCAATGCCACAGGAGAAGCAACATTTACCTTCAAGTCAGGCACGGCCAGCAAGGCCAACCGTACGGCAACAATAACTGCCACTTCCGGTTCTGCCACAACCCAACTGCCCGTGCAGATTGTTGGCTCTACATTAACCCCGGACGTAGCTGCACCATCGCTCACCGATACGACAGCTTCTACGACTATTACTTTTACGGCCAGAGATGCAGGCAACAATCTGCTGGCGGGTGAAACCATCACGCTTGCCGAGTCGGGCACCGGCGATGTTACGCTCTCCCCCGCATCGGGTGTTACGGATATCAACGGCAGACTGACAGTTACGGTAACCGGGGTGACCACAGGGGTGAGGGTTATTACCGCATCCGGGGTGGGCGCAACTGCCGCAGTAAACGTGACTGTTCCAGCAGCCCCAACCCCTACTTTCGCTATCAGCCAAACTACGCTTGGAGCCACAACTGTTTTTAATCCAACCGCGGTAGCCATGAAAATAGGGGATTCGCTGCTTATCACAGTGACCGCGCCAGCTCCTACCACGCAGGTACTTTTTGTTGCAAGTCAAGGCTTGGTGAATGGGGCAAATTCCGTTATTGTACCCGTTCTTGCCGGGGTTGCTACGGCCACCCTGACTACTAGCGTAGCGGGAATCGCGGGCATTGAAGTTACAGATATGGATACCTTCACACTAAGTGACGGACTGACTATTTCCATGACCGCCGTTACACCGGCCACCATTTCGCTGCAGGCTACCCCTACCGTTATACCCAAGAGGGTAGGTAGTACTGCGGGGGTTTCCACACTGATCGCCACAGTTAAAGATATAAATGGTCAGCCAGTAGGGGGAGTGCCCGTGGCTTTCTCGATGCTCAATACCACTGGCGGTGGCGAAACTCTCACACGAGTGATTGCCTATACCGCTACCACGCCGACGACCACCCTGGGTTTGGGTCAAGCGGCGACCGCACTTAATTCGGGATCCCTCCCTTCAAGTGCGGGCGGGGTAAAAATTCGGGCGGCTGTACCGGGTACGGCAGTTACCACAACCCCCTCCACTGACGCAGCGATTGTGATTGGCGGCACGGCGGGTTCGATCACATTTGGTCAGGCAACAGTGGTGGCAGAAGGAGGAAATGGCACAACTTATGTGTATGACATGTCGGTACTGGTTGCGGATGTAAATGGCAACCCTGTGCCGGGCACGCCAGTTAATCTCAGTGTGTGGCCGATCGCCTGGAGTCCGGGGACTAATTGCACGCCCTTGGCAACCTTCATCTTGAATGAAGATTCCAATGAAAATCTAATTTTGGATGCAGGTGAGGATGGGGACCGAGATGGCAATCCAGCAAATCCACCGACAGGAACTGTAGACGGACAGCTTACCCCCCCCAACTCGGCTGGCGGCACATTACCTGCGACCGTGACTACCGATGCATTTGGGGTGGCAACATTCAAGTTGACCTATACCAAGTCCAGTGCAATCTGGATTAAAGACAGAATACGCGCCAGCGCGCTTGTTCAGGGAACAGAGACAGTCGGAGAGATCCGGTTTAATCTGGGTGCGCTGGCGGCGGATATAGGCCCCCCCTGCAAATTGCCGAATTCGCCTTATACTAATTAACTCCGGCACACTCAATAATCAACTGCAGCACCCGGGAAAAGTTAGGGTGCCAAAATATAAAGGACAGAAGTCCCAGTCAGTACGTGTATTGCATAAACAAAAAAACCCGGCTACCCCGGGTTTTTTTGTTTACTATCGAGAAATGCCGCACACAGTGTATATGCGGGTAAATTACTGCATTGCGCAGGGCAGAGTTTCCTTAAAACACGTGAGCATCAATGCTGTTGCTTAGAAACGTAGCCCAATTTTCAAGCTGGCTGACTTGGCATCGCCAGTTTTATCTCCTTCCAGCGCAATATTCATTAGGCCCAAATTCAAATTGCCACCTATGAATATTTTGGATTTGGAAAAGCTTTCTTCTTTAAGAGGTAACGGCGCGACATTCGGTGTGCTGGTCACCCACACTTGTCCTACGCCTGCATAGGGTGTGAGCATCAAAAATCCTTTAGAGATGGAAACATCCAGACTTTTTGTGTTCAGGTCTAATTGATTCACACCAGTCAATTTGGTCAACGCGCCGCGCACTGCAACTGCTGGCATAGCCATACCACCTGCCAGAGGTGAATAACGTATTTCACCGCCAACCAGTGAGATGTTGGTGGTGGGAACCTTGGAGATAAAGGCCGCAATATCGAAATTCATCGGCAGTCCTTTGGCCACATGCAGCTTGGGTACAATCAATGTTTTGATGGAGTCAGTGCTATTTGTGGCAGCGTTCAGGAAAGCCGTGCTACGT
>JBEBGP010000075.1:0-5865 GCA_040081045.1 Candidatus Nitrotoga sp. | reverse complement strand
CAGTTAAAGCGCGTAAAAGCTCGCGTCATGCGACTTCGGACTGGATGGAGATCGAGAAGCAGCGCGGCATTTCCGTGGCCAGTTCGGTGATGCAATTTGAATATCGCAACCATGTCGTGAATCTGCTCGATACGCCCGGACATCAGGATTTTTCGGAAGACACCTATCGTGTACTGACAGCGGTGGACTCCGCTTTGATGGTGATCGATGCGGCCAAGGGTGTGGAGTCGCAGACTATCAAGCTGTTGAATGTGTGCCGTATGCGCAACACTCCCATTATTACTTTTATCAACAAAATGGATCGCGAAACTCGTGACCCGGTGGAGCTGCTGGATGAGGTGGAGTCGGTGTTGAATATTCAATGCGCACCCGTCACCTGGCCACTGGGCATGGGTAAAAATTTTCGCGGTGTGTACCATTTGTTACGTGACGAAATTTTGCTTTTTACACCGGGTGAAGAGCGTGCCGATCAAGAATTTGAAGTGGTCAAAGGCATAAATAATCCGCGCCTGGCAGAAATTTTCCCGCAGGAAATCGAGCGGCTTAAAGTGGAAGTGGAGTTATTGCAGGGTGCATCACACCAATTTGATCTGAACGCATTTTTAGCAGGCGTGCAAACGCCGGTATTTTTTGGGTCGGCCATTAATAATTTTGGGGTGCGTGAAATTCTCAATGCGCTGTTGGAGTGGGCTCCCCCCCCATTAAAACGGGACGCAACGACACGTGTGATTGTGCCAAATGAGCCGGCATTCTCCGGTTTTGTTTTTAAAATTCAGGCCAATATGGATGCCAATCATCGTGACCGTATCGCTTTTTTGCGGGTATGCTCAGGGCACTTTGTGCGTGGCATGAAGATTAAACATTTGCGTATCAATCGTGAAATTCGTGTTTCCAATGTTGTTACCTTTATGGCCTCCAGCCGCGAGCAGGTAGAAGAAGCCTATGCAGGCGACATCATCGGGTTGCCGAATCACGGCAATATGCAAATTGGCGATAGCTTTTCGGAAGGTGAATTATTGCAATTTGTTGGCATACCCTATTTTGCGCCGGACTTTTTTCGCTCAGTGCGTATACGCAACCCGATAAAAGTCAAGCAGCTGCATAAAGGGTTGCAACAGCTTGGCGAAGAAGGTGCGGTGCAAGTTTTTAAACCCGTGGGCGGGGGGGACTTGATATTAGGTGCAGTCGGCGTGCTGCAGTTTGATGTGGTTGCCAGCCGCCTGGCCAATGAGTATGGGGTCGATGCGGTATTTGATGGAACCAGCACCACTAGCGCACGCTGGGTGACTTGCGATGACAGGAGGATGCTGGCTGATTTTGAGAAGGCACTGTCGCACAATGTTGCATACGATGCGGCCAACAACATGGCTTACCTCGCGCCGAACAATGTCAATCTCAAACTCACGCAGGAGCGATGGCCGAAAGTTGTATTTCATACAACACGGGAACATGCGGTGAAGTTGTAATGACGCGAAATCAGGTCATGCAGAAATTGGAATTCAAACTCGGCTCCGAGTACATTGAACTTAATCAATTATTAAAATTAGTCGGGCTGTGTGATAGCGGCGGCGCGGGGAAAGTATTAGTAGCGGAGGGCGCAGTGTCAGTCGATGGCAAGGTGGAATTGCGTAAAACACGCAAAGTACGCGCCGGGTCTGTAGTGACTCTGGGTGATGCGCGTATCACGGTAAAGGCTGTGTAAATATCATGTTATATATTGCACACAATATTTATATTGTTGATAACGAAATTGAACTAACTGCCGTGCGTGCGCAAGGTGCGGGTGGACAGAATGTGAACAAGGTTTCCAGCGCAGTACATTTGCGCTTTGATATTGCCGCTTCGTCGTTGCCGATGGAATTTAAAGCACGCCTGCTGGCATTGCACGATCAGCGTATTACCAAAGATGGTGTGGTCATTATCAAGGCGCAGGAATTCCGCAGCCAGGAACTTAATCGCGGTGGTGCAATGCGCCGCTTGAGAGAGCTGGTGCAGAGCATTGCGGTATTGCCCGCCATGCGGTATGCGACCAAGCCTACGCGCAATTCTCAAAAGAAGCGTTTGGAAAGCAAGGTCAGGCGCAGCATGGTTAAAAGTTTGCGCGGGCGCGTAGTGGAAAGTTGAGCGGGTAAAATATCTCCGCATGATTGCATGTGACCGGAATGTTGTTTTGCCATAAAATTCGTCGTTGGCATTTGTTGACTGAAATTCCTTGTAATGAATGATCCTAAAATTATTGTCGCGCTTGATTACGCTGCAGCAAAAAATGCGATCGATCTGGCAGCGCGTTTGGAACCCGCATTATGTCGCTTAAAGGTGGGTAACGAATTGTTTACTGCTGCCGGGCCAGCGCTGGTTGAGCAACTTATGCGGCGTGGTTTCGAGGTATTCCTGGATTTAAAATTTCATGATATTCCCAATACCACCGCACAAGCGTGCAAAGCTGCCTCGGCTCTTGGCGTGTGGATGATTAATGTACATGCTTTGGGCGGGCGAAAAATGATGGAGGCCGCAAAGGAAGCGGTGGCCGTGAGCTTGCGTCCACCAAAATTAATTGCAGTGACTGTGCTGACCAGCATGGTACAAGAGGACTTAAACGAATTGGGCGTGTTGGCATCGCCTGCCGACATGGTACTTCGCTTGGCTAAATTGGCACATGCCAGCGGCTTAGATGGGGTGGTATGTTCAGCACAGGAAGCTGCGTTATTACGCCAACATTTCGGTGCTGAATTTTGTCTGGTGACTCCGGGCATTCGCCCGCTGGATGTAATTGCCAACGATCAAGCGCGTGTGATGACACCGCGCGCGGCAATAGATCGAGGGGCAAATTATCTGGTGATAGGTCGACCGATTACCCGTGCGGATGATCCACTGTTGATGTTAAAGAATCTTACGTTGCAAATAACAGACCAGTAGGTACCCCCGAGCTTTAAATTTGTGGGTCGCTTACGCGGCTCCTACTCTTTTGGTCAGTCGGCACCATGGGTTCACCTGCTCCATGCGCTTGTCCTCTGCCGCTTGATACCGCATTTACTCTCGTGTCGTTTCTTCATCTCATCCTACCGTCGATATTGCGTTTGTTTTCCCCGTACATGCGCGTCCTTCGGCGGTTCTCGTGTTGCTTATGCGGCATGACGTTTTATTGGTGCCGGATTAATAGTTTTGGCTGAGATTTAACCTGCGTGGTAAACTGGAAGGCTGTTTTATAACGCATTTATTTGAGGGATCGTCATTGTATGGAGCAATTTGCCAAAGAAGTACAAGTGGTTAGCTTGGAAGGGGAAATGCGTAAATCCTATCTGGATTACGCCATGAGTGTGATCGTTGGCCGTGCTTTGCCCGATGTGCGCGATGGCCTAAAGCCCGTACATCGCCGTGCTTTATTTTCCATGCATGAACTGTCTAACGATTGGAATAAATCTTATAAAAAATCTGCGCGTATTGTCGGCGATGTGATCGGTAAATATCATCCGCATGGGGACACCGCCGTATATGACACGATTGTGCGTATGGCGCAGCCATTTTCTTTGCGCTATCCGTTGATTGACGGGCAAGGTAACTTTGGTTCGGTGGATGGCGATAATGCGGCGGCGATGCGATATACCGAAATTCGTATGGCGCGCATCGCGCATGAATTGCTGGCTGATCTGGATAAAGAGACGGTTGATTTCGGACCCAACTACGACGGTTCCGAGCACGAGCCGCTGGTGTTGCCCGCGCGCTTTCCGAATTTGCTGGTGAATGGCTCATCGGGCATCGCGGTCGGTATGGCGACCAATATTCCCCCGCATAATTTGAGTGAAGTGATTGATGCCTGCCTGGCATTTTTGAAAAATCCAGAAATGGATATTGAGCAGTTGATCGAGATGATTCCCGCACCGGACTTCCCCACCGCCGGCTTTATTTATGGCACGTCTGGCGTGAAAGAAGGTTACCGCACTGGGAAAGGGCGCGTGATTATGCGGGGGCGCACACACTTTGAGGATATGGAAAAAGGCAATCGCCAGTGTATCGTGATTGATGAGCTGCCCTATCAGGTGAATAAGGCCGCGTTGCTAATGAAAATTGGCGAGCTGGTGCGCGACAAGCGCATCGAAGGCATTTCAGAAATTCGCGATGAATCGGATAAATCGGGTATGCGTGCAGTCATCGAACTGAAGCGCGGTGAGAATGCCGACGTGATTCTCAATCAGCTCTACAAAGAAACGCAATTGCAGGATAGTTTCGGCATGAACATGGTGGCTCTGCTCAACGGTCGTCCACAGTTGCTGAATCTGAGACAATTTCTGGATGCATTCTTGCGGCATCGGCGCGAAGTCATCACCCGCCGCACTGTGTTCGAGCTACGCAAAGCGCGCGAGCGTGGACATATTTTGGAAGGCTTGGCCGTGGCTTTGTCCAACGTGGATGAAATTATTGCTTTGATTAAAGCTGCCGCCACACCTGCTATTGCCAAGCAGGCAATTATGGCGCGCGCATGGAAGTCCTCGCTGGTGGAGGAGTTGCTCAACCGCATGAACGAAGCCTCACGCCCCGAATCGCTGCCGCTGGAGTTTGGTATGCAAAGCCAGGGTAAGCAGCGCGTTTATAAATTATCTGATGCGCAGGCGCAGGCGATTCTGGAGTTGCGTTTGCAGCGTCTGACGGGATTAGAGCAGGACAAAATTTCTGGCGAGTATCGTGAAGTGATGGATCAGATTGTTGACCTGCTTGATATATTGGCCAAGCCTGCGCGCATTACCAAGATTGTGGGTGACGAATTAATTGCGATTAAATCCCAGTATGGCGATAAGCGTCGCAGCGAAATTATCACGCATACACAGGACATGAGCATGGAAGATTTAATTGTGCCAGAGGATGTGGTAGTTACGCTGTCGCATAGCGGCTACATGAAGGCACAGGCTATGGATGAGTACCGCGCCCAGAAACGCGGCGGACGCGGCAAGCAGGCAGCCAGCACCAAGGAAGATGACTTTGTTGATAATCTGTTCATTGCCAATACACACGATAATATTTTATGTTTCTCCAGTCGCGGGCGCGTGTATTGGATCAAAGTTTATGACGCGCCGCAGGGATCGCGCACCGGTCGCGGCAAACCAATTGTAAATTTGTTGCCGCTGGAAGCGGGCGAAAAAATCAATGCCATTTTGCCTGTGAAAGTTTTTTCAGATGACCAATTTGTATTTTTTGCCACAGCCAATGGCACAGTGAAAAAGACCGCACTATCCGATTTTGCCAACCCGCGCAAAGCCGGAATTATCGCGATCAATCTGGACGAAGGTGATTATTTGATTGGCGTGGCACTGACCGATGGCAAGCATGATGTCATGCTTTTTTCGGATAGTGGCAAAGCGGTACGCTTCGATGAAAACGATGTACGCAGTATGGGTCGTGCATCCCGCGGTGTGCGCGGGATGAAGCTGGCCGCCAAGCAACAGGTCATTGCGTTATTGGTGGCGGAAGATGAAACCCAGGCTGTGTTAACCGCCACCGAAAATGGTTTTGGTAAGCGCACACCCATTACCGAATACACTCGTCATGGACGTGGCACGCAGGGCATGATCGCGATAAAAACTTCTGAGCGTAATGGCCGAGTCGTTGCTGCAACATTGGTCAGGCAAGAAGATGAAATCATGTTGATCGGCACTAATGGGGTGTTGATCCGCACCCGCGTCAGTGAAATTCGCGAGATGAGCCGAGCCACTCAGGGCGTGACGCTGATTAACTTGGGCAAGGAAGACAAGCTGGCGGGTTTGAGCCGGATTGCCGATCCCGAAACGGAATAGTAATGAGAAAAGAGGGGGAGGGCAGTACAGCTTTCCTCTCTTTTTCAGATTTTATGAGGAAAGCAAAAAAGTATGGTGA
>JBEBGP010000283.1:0-5907 GCA_040081045.1 Candidatus Nitrotoga sp. | reverse complement strand
TGCCTGAAAGTTGACATGAGCGGATTTGATGAAGCAACATTAAAAAAATTGATAAAAGGAGAAAGTAATGTCAGTTAATAAAGTAATCCTGGTCGGTCGTCTCGGTAAAGACCCAGAAACACGCTACATGCCCAACGGCGAAGCAGTCACCAACTGCACGCTAGCCACGTCTGAAAACTGGAAAGACAAGGCGGGCGAGAAGCAGGAAAAAACGGAATGGCACAACCTCACGTTTTATCGCCGCTTAGCCGAAATCGCGGGCGAGTACCTGAAAAAAGGCTCGTTAATCTACGTCGAAGGCAAGCTCGCCACGCGCAAATGGCAGGACAAAGAAGGCAAAGACCGCTACACCACTGACATCATCGTCAACGAAATGCAAATGTTGAGCAGCAAGTCCGGTGGTAGTGGCAACTTTGAAGTAGTCGATTCGGGTGGCTCATCTGCGCCCGCATCGTCTGCCCCTGCGGCCAGCGCACCTGCTGCCAAGAAGCCTGCGACCGCTCCAGCAAAATCAGGCGGCGGGTTCGATAATTTTGATGACGATATACCGTTTTGAGATGCACCAAAGGCCTCGCAGGGGTTCTCGCACCCGCAGGGTGTAGGCAATTCTCTAAGCTCTGCGAGCTTGAGAAGTTGACACCGCCTAAATGAAAAGCGTTAACAAACTCTCAGCAGGCTTAAGCAGGGTATTACAGAATAAATTCCAGATTGGATACCTCGACGGTGCTTTTATTGGCGCGTTTTGGGTGTCTATTTAATGTTAGGCATACGCATGAACGCACTTTACATACTTTCGGAAAATTCAATGGGCGCATTAATTGACTACGTCACGTCAGCGAAAACGAACGAAAAGGATAGTCACACCGTTCCAAAGGACTGCATTAAAGGGGATCGCTTTCTTTATTTCGACCAGGGATCCCTAGCATTCGCTGCATGCGGAGAGATTACCTCCGACGCAACGCAATATTCGAAGGATAGCCCAGGGATTTATGTGTCCGCACTCAAGTATTATTCGTTTTTTGATATTGACAATGGAATCCCGCTCAAACAGGTACTCGAATCGCACCCGGCATGGGCTTCCGAATTTCCTAAATGGAAGTGGATTCAACCACCATCCCAAGGCCGTCGCCCCGGTTATGTATCCAACACCAAAGTACCCGATGCCATTAGCGAAAAGCTCTGGGAATTTGTGCTTGATACCGCATTTGGAAAATCAGTGTGGCGCAGTTGGCCGCAAGCACGCGAGAGTGAAGACCGCCTAGAAGATGATGTGCAATATTTCTACAACGATGTATTGGTATCGCTGCAAGACAGCTCATCATCAAGACAATCTCGACTGGCAACTGCTCCCAAAATACCTGATCGTATCACCACCACATCAACATCATTTCGGCGCAATCCTGACGTTGTCGCTGAGGTTTTATTAAGGGCAAACGGAACGTGCGAGCGCTGTCTTCAGCCGGCCCCATTTCTGCGGGCATCTGATGGAACTCCATATCTTGAAGTGCATCACTCGGTCATGCTTGCGTTTGGCGGTGAAGATACTGTAGCCAATGCAATTGCTCTATGTCCCAATTGTCATCGAGCAGCACACTATGCCTAACCCAAGTATTTTTTATTATCGCTGCCCCGAGTTCATCGCTGACTCGCTAAATCATCTATGTTTTCGTTCATTAAAACTTCCCTTTCTCATTGAGGTATAAAAATGTCTACTTGTCAGTTTTACAAACGCGGTATTCAACACCATCAAAGCGCAGAAATTAGTTCAAGTTATCAGGCCTCATACAACACTACCAAGGCACCGTGGTGTTCCCACATTTATTCTCCGGTAAAGCAAGCTCAAACGCTCACCATAGGCGGTGGAAATTTACTAAAGTGCGACGGTGATATAAAAAATTGTGCCTTGCCAAAAGACCCGCTCTCCTATGTATAACGCGGTAAGTTGGGCTGTAGGTTGGTGCTGAGTCCGCGAAGCCCAACATCCTTTTCGTGTTATACCATCGCTTATTGGTCACACCACTGTGACCGCCACTCGCCGTGATAAACTATGAGTTGTCAGCATCTACCGCATTGGGGGTCAGCGTGAGTACGAACCTAGAAGTCCTAGAAGCCGAAGTCCTGCAGTTAACCCCTGTTGAACGATCACACCTGCTTGAGCGGCTGATCGCTAGCCTTGATTCAGACCCCGAAGTCGAGGAAGCTTGGGAGCGAGAAGCGGATCGAAGGGAAGCCGAACTGGAATCCGGTTCGATTTCGGCAGTTTCAGGGCAGGAAGCCATCGCCCGACTTCGAGCAAGACTTACGCGATGCCTACTCGCTCCACCCTGGAGCGGAGCATGATATTGCCAACGCTCTGGATTTTTACAGCGAACAAGCTGGCTCTGTGGTCGCTGAGCATTTTCTCGAAGAATTTGAACGTGTCGCAAAGCTATTGGTTGAACATCCCGGCCTCGGAACGCCAACGACGAGAGGACGAAGAACATTCCCGCTGAAGGTTTTTCCGTACTCGGTCGTATATCGAAATCTTGAAAGCAGTATTCGAATCCTGATCGTGCGCCATCAGCACAGGAAGCCCGACTACGCTGGTGGCAGGCGGTAGGTATGAAACTTTCGTGCACAGCTGCGATGCCCAACCCTACGCTCAAGCGGGACTGCTGCCAAGAAGCCAGCAGCGGCTCCAGCGAAATCAGGCAGCGGGTTCGATAATTTTGATGACGATATACCGTTTTGAGATGCGTCTAAAACAGGTAATGTTAACAAACCCTCACCAGGCATAAACAACGCGGTAAGTTGGGCTGTAACGCCGTAAGTTGGGCTGTAGGTTGGTGCTGAGTCCGCGAAGCCCAACATCCTTTTCGTGTTATACCATCGCTCATTGGTCACACCTATTGGTTGGTTGTTGGGCTTCATTGCATTTAGCGCCAATCTACAAAGTGCCGTAACGCGGTAAGTACGGTAGATACCGCCCAAACTATCAATGATATGGACATTCCCGGCTTCCGGCTTCACCCGCTAAAGGGAAGTGAACGTGGGCGTTGGTCAATATGGGTAAATGGCAACTGGCGCATCACGTTTGGGTTTAAAAACGGCAACGCATTTATTTTAGATCACGAGGATTATCACTAATGGCTATGCACAATCCACCGCACCCCGGGGCATTTATTCAAGAGGTCTATCTTATGCCAAACAAAATCAGTTGCAGGGAGCTCGCCCTCAAATTGGGCGTTGCTGCATCGACCCTTAACCGCGTTTTGAACGAAACCAGTGGCGTGAGTCCTGAAATGGCTCTTCGCCTTTCCAAAGCATTGGGGCGCTCTCCCGAAAGCTGGCTGACGATGCAAGACAATTACAATTTATGGCAAGCCAAGCAGACTGTGGACTTGAAGAACGTCCGCAAGATCGAGTTCCGGCATGCCTAACGAGTAAGGATTTTAATCAGCCTGCTTGCGCAAAAAAGATGGAATATCCAATGGCTCGATTCCGGATTGTTTCATCGCTTCGATGGCTTCGCGATGCCGACCATTCCGCATCACAGCGGGCATTTCCAGTGTAATTAATTAAAGGCATTCTTCATCACGCGTGCCAATACGCTGTGCATAGGCCAACTCGGGCTTATTTTGTTTGGGCATAATGGGCGAACCAAGACCGGTGGCAAACTGAAATTAGGGAAACGCCGATTAAGTCGGCGAACGGGAAGAAGGGCAAGGCGCAAGGCGCGCAAAAACCGCAATGTATGCGGTATACATGAGGATTTTGAGCACCATGCAACGTAGCAATTCACCCGCGTAGATACTTAAATCAGCGTTTCCTTAATAATCCCGTCTGGGCGCGCTATACGCATCATTGGCAAATATAAATGGTGTAGTGCGATCAACCAGTGTCTCTATCACCGCTAATTCCTGATCGGTGTGATTAATAAAAGGGGCTTTGCGAATATTGTTGCCGCTACCCTCACCTTTAACAATATACAGCGGCCTGTCATGATGCTGTGAAACCACGGTGGTATTGCTCGCCGGATCATCGCTGGCGACCACATCGGTAGTGCCGTAGCAGGTACAGAAGTACGTCAACTCCGGATCGGCTTCCACATAAAAACCTGTACCGCGTATGCCGATGGTGGCCGTGGCCGTGCGAACGCGCATGGGGGTGTTGCGCGATACGGTGAGTAGCTTGCCCGACAGCATTCTCAGTCCATTAATAAACAAGCCAACGGGGGACAATTCCTCTACCCTTTTATCATTCGGCTTTTTCCCCATAACCCCCATTTCACCCGGCCTTTCTTCTGCAAAACTTTTTATATCGGACTTTCTTTGCCCACTTTCAATAACAAGGTGACTCCCTTCACGCAGGATCATCGCGTGAGTGTTCACAATAAATATCAACTCGCTGTCCTTGGCAGTTTCAACAGTATCCCCCGGATTGATCCGGGTTTTCATTGTGACGGCTTTACCGTTGACCGTGGCCTGTCCAGATATGCGGTAGATCGACTGTCCAGGGGGAAGTTTGTATGGGCGACTACCGAAAAAACTGGCTGCCAGGGCATTAGCACCGGGCAGGCCAGCAGTCAGCATCCCGGCTACGAGTGCCTTAATCAATATGCGCCTGCGCGGATCATCAGCTTCATGGTGGCTCATGCTTAACTCCTTGCGATAATTTCAGGCCAACAAAAGATTCAATAAAATCTGCTCACCGCAGAATACTATCATGCATTAGGAATACTCTGGCTATCCCGTGGGTGAAGCATGTCCGACAGGTATGTGCAGATTCACAGCGAACAGCCGGTAACGCTATAATGCCGCACCCATAATTTGTCCCACTCACCACGTAAAATTTATTTCCCATGCAACAAAATTATGTCCCCAAGGAGATTGAAGCCGCTGCCCAGCAGTATTGGAATAGTCGGCAATCTTTCCGCGCAGTCGAGCCAACCAACAATACCGCTCCAACCAGACCAAAATATTATTGCCTGTCGATGTTTCCCTACCCTTCCGGCAAGCTGCACATGGGGCATGTGCGAAATTACACCATAGGCGATGTGCTGTCGCGCTACCACCGCATGAAAGGTTTTAACGTGCTGCAACCCATGGGCTGGGATGCGTTTGGCCTGCCCGCCGAAAACGCGGCCATTGCCAACAACATAGCGCCCGCAAAATGGACGTATGCCAATATCGACAGCATGCGTACTCAACTGAAAAGCCTGGGGCTGGCGGTAGATTGGGCGCGCGAAGTGACGACTTGCCGGCCGGAATATTATCGTTGGGAGCAATGGCTGTTTACCCGATTGTTCGAGCGCGGCATTATTTATAAAAAAACCGCATCGGTGAATTGGGATCCCGTCGATCACACCGTGTTGGCCAATGAACAGGTAATCGAAGGACGCGGCTGGCGCTCGGGCGCGCTGGTAGAAAAGCGCGATATCCCCATGTATTTTTTCCGCATCACGCAATATGCCGAGGAATTGCTGGCGGATTTGGATACGCTGGACGGTTGGCCCGAGCAGGTGAAAACCATGCAGCGCAACTGGATCGGCAAAAGCTATGGCTGCGATGTCAGTTTTCCCTACGACTCAGCCAGCATCGGCATGAATGGCGCGCTCAAGGTTTATACTACCCGCCCGGACACCTTGATGGGCGCGACTTATGTGGCGGTAGCGGCGGAACATGCGCTGGCGATACAGGCTGCCAAAAATAATCCCCGCCTCGCAAAATTCATTGAAGAATGCAAACGCGGCGGCACCGCCGAAGCGGACATGGCAACCATGGAAAAGAAAGGCATGGACACAGGCTTATTTGTATTGCATCCGTTAAGTGGCGAAAAGCTGCCCGTGTGGGTGGCAAACTATGTGTTGATGGGCTACGGCGAAGGTGCCGTGATGGCGGTGCCCGCACACGATGAACGCGACTTTGA
>JBEBGP010000202.1:0-20978 GCA_040081045.1 Candidatus Nitrotoga sp. | reverse complement strand
GTGGTGGACGATGGCACCATTGCGGATCGGCGCGGTTCGCTGAACATGGATGATGAAGGCAATCCCACGCAGCGCAATGTACTAATCGAAGATGGTATTTTGACAGGCTATCTGCAGGATACTTTAAATGCCCGATTGATGGGCGTGCCCGTTACTGGCAATGCGCGGCGCGAATCGTATGCGCACATCCCCATGCCGCGCATGACCAATACCACAATGATGAATGGCACACGCGATCCGCAGGAAATTATTGCGTCAGTTAAACGCGGTTTGTATGCAGTGAATTTTGGTGGTGGGCAGGTCGACATCACCAGCGGTAAATTTGTCTTCTCTACCGCAGAGGCATATATGATCGAGAATGGGAAAATTACCTATCCGGTCAAAGGTGCGACACTCATCGGTAACGGCCCGGAAGCACTCACGCGCGTTTCCATGATCGGCAACGACACCGCGCTCGATCCCGGCGTGGGCGTATGCGGTAAAGAAGGGCAGAGTGTGCCGGTGGGGGTAGGTCAGCCTACTGTGAGAATCGATGGATTGACGGTGGGTGGCACGGCGTAATTAAGGGCACTTCTAAAAATTCACATTTCATCCCAACTGCTGCGTTGCAGAAAAAATTTCTTGCTTACATATCATTCATATGCAGCGCCGCAAAATTTTTTCCACACCTTGCATTTGGGCGAACTCTTCATTTTTAGAAGTGCCCTTAAAATTGTTGACCCGCTTTGATGCCAAATTCTAGCGTGTTATTTTTTGGTTCCAGACCGTATCCGTCCGGAAGTCCATTTATATAAGTCGGGGTAATATCCGAGTCTTCAATATTCCAGTAGCTCACGTAAGGCCCTATCGCCCATTTGTTTTTATCGTAGGTGATATTTGCCTTCAGGCCATAGCCTTTATCTTGAGAATTGATAGGATCACTGTGACCCTGTCCACCATCCGATAACCTGGAAACCTGTTTGCCAATTAACAGGTAATCATATTCCAGGGTTAATACCAACCGTGCATCGTCTTCCAGTTCGCTGCGGTGTATTACTCCAACCGGCAGATATAAATAATTACTCTCGCGGCGATAGCCAAAATGGCCTGTGGTAGTAATGCCGCGCCCATCATGAAACAGATGGCGGTAGCCGATTCCTGTATAAAAGGCCAATACTGCATTGTCGCCCTCCCAGTCATCACCGACTAACCCTCTGGCTTCCATGTACCAACTGGGATGCCCCACAGCGCTGCCCGTGCCATAGCTACTGTAGTCCACTTGACCAAATGCAAAACGCACGTCGCCGCGCACAAAACTTTCATCTGGCAAGGCGCGTGTTGCCTGCAAATTAATTCCCAATTTATATCCCTCCAGTGACATCAATCCGGGTTCTTCATAGCGGTACGAGCCCATGGATGCGCTGATTTCATTACCTGTTTCAGTGTGCAGAGGAAGTGCCTGAACGCAGGCAGTGAAGCTGACAAAAAATATTATTGAGACGGTTGCAGTGCTTATTTTTGTCATAGGAAACGCCCTATATATTTAGTAGGTAGATTGCTCTTCAGATAGCCCATCGGGCTAATAAATTATTTCCACCGCAAGCAATAATGTCCATTTATTGATGAATGGTCAAATTTACTACAACGAGAAATAAGTGCGCCAAGTAAGAAGATGCGAACAATGCGGCATTGTCAATTTATTACTCAAAATGAAAGCTGGATAATTCTGCCTGACATTAATCCGCTACACTTGAACTAAGCCGCCTTTCTGGTAGTGGCCGCTGATTTTTTACGGGTAGCTTTTTTGGGCGCAACTGGGGGGTTTGTGGCGGAGGACTTTTCCGTGCGCGCAACTTTCCTGGTAGTTGCAACTTTCTTGGCCGCAAGTTGAGTTGCTGATTTGGCTGCTGTTTTTTTAGCTGTTGTTTTCTCAGTAATCGGTTTTTTTCTGGCAGTTGATTTTTTCTGCACCGGCCCTTTGGCGATGCGAGCCGCCAACAGAGCCAAGCCCTCTTCCAGGGTTATTTCTTCTGGGGTCACATCTTTGGGCAGAGACGCATTCACCTTGCCATGCTTTACATAGGGGCCGTAACGGCCTTCACAGATAGTAACGGGCATCTTATCCTCGGGGTGCGCGCCCAGCTCCCGCAACACGGCATTCGAGGTTCGGGCTTGCGCCAATAACTCTACCGCACGGTCTAATTCAATGTTCAGAATATTGTCGCTTCTGGGGATGGATTTAAATTTTCCGTCATGCGCTATATAAGGTCCAAAACGACCAATGTTGACCATCACTTTCTTGCCACTTTCGGGATGATCGCCCAATTCTTTGGGCAATTGCAGCAATTGCAATGCGAGAGCCAGATCGGCATTTTCATGCGGCACTTCTTTGGGTAATGAAATGCGCTTGGGCTTGGTCTTGATTTCTGGTTTGGTTTCGATTCCTGGCTTGGCTTTACCTTCAGTCTTGGCTTTGCCAGCTGATTTGGCTTTGCTTTCAGGTTTGGTTTTGATTTCAGATACAACCTCGCCCAATTGCACGTAATAACCGAAAGGCCCGCGCAGTAATAATACGGGTAAGCCGCTTACCGGATCCATGCCCAATTCCTTCCGCGCCTCCCCCGCATCGGCATCGCCAGCCATATTGCGGGTGTAGTCACATTCCGGATAGGCCGTACAACCAATAAAATTACCGCGTTTGCCCAACCGTGTAGCCAGTGGCTTGCCGCACTTGGGGCAAGCTTCGTTGATGAGTGCCTGAGTGACATCCTTGCGCTCAATGTGCATTTTTTCTTGAATGAGCGCGGTAAATGGATGCCAGAATTCACTGAGCACAGGAATCCAATCACGCTTTCCATCCGACACTTCGTCCAGCTCATCTTCCATTTGTGCGGTGAAGCCATAGTCAACATAGCGCGTGAAATGTTCCGTTAAAAACCGGATCACCACTCGCCCGACATCGGTAGGTTTGAAACGTTTCTTGTCGAGCGACGCATATTCGCGCGCTTGCAGAGTAGAAATAATGCTGGCGTACGTCGATGGACGGCCGATGCCATACTCTTCCAGTGCTTTAATTAAACTGGCCTCAGAAAAACGCGGCGGAGCCTGGGTGAAATGTTGCTCGCCATATAGTTTATCCAGCGGAATAGTTTCACCTTCAGCCAGCGGCGGCAACTTGTTGCTGGCCTCTTCTTCCGCATCGTCAATGCTTTCCTGGTAGACCGAAATAAATCCCGGAAAAATCAGCGTCTGGCCGCTGGCGCGAAATAAAGTATCGTCACCGCCCAAACGAATATCCAAGCTGACCATTTCAAAGCGCGCAGGGGTAATTTGGCTGGCCAGCGTGCGCTTCCATATCATTTCATAAAGCCGGGCTTGATCCGCATTCAGAAATTTTTGTACGTTATCCGGCGTGCGTGCAATGCCGGTTGGACGTATGGCCTCGTGCGCCTCTTGCGCATTTTTTGTTTTACTCTTGTAGATCATCGGTGCGCCAGGCAGATAGTCCGCTGAAAAATGTTCGGTGATATATCCGCGAATCTCCTGCAACGCTTCTTTCGCTAGTGTTACCGAGTCGGTACGCATATAGGTAATCAAACCGACAGTTTGCCCGCCAATGTCGATACCTTCATACAATTGCTGCGCGATGCGCATGGTGCGATCCGCCGACATGCCCAGTTTGCGCGCCGCTTCCTGCTGCATGGTGGAGGTGGTAAAAGGCGCGGCGGCATGACGCTGCTTGGCCTTTTTCTCCACGCGCACCACGCGCGGAGGCAGCTTTGCATTCTGAATATTGCCAATAATTTTGTTGTACTCGGCTTCGTTGGGAATGCTTAGTTGTTCCAGTTTTTTGCCCTGGTATTGAAATAACCGGGCACTGAATGGAATGCTGTTTTTTTGGCTGTCGAAATGTACCGACCAATATTCCTGCGAGCGAAACGCTTCGATTTCCAACTCGCGCTCAACAATCAAACGCAGTGCCGGGCTTTGCACGCGCCCCGCTGAAAGACCGGGACGTACCTTGCGCCACAGTAGCGGTGACAAATTAAATCCGACCAGATAATCCAGGGCGCGCCGCGCCTGCTGCGCATTCACCAGGGGAATAGAAATAGCGCGCGGATTCGCGACCGCTTCGCGCACCGCAGTTTGGGTAATTTCATAAAACACCACGCGCTGTATATCTTTATTTTTCATGCCGCGCCTGGCCTTGAGCAGTTCAGCTACATGCCAGGCAATGGCCTCCCCTTCGCGATCCGGATCGGGTGCGAGATAAATATGATCCGCCGTCGCTGCGGCACGGGCGATGGCATCCACATGTTTGCTGTTGCGCGTAATTACTTCGTACTGCATCGCAAAATTATTTTCGGTATCAATTGCACCTGTTTTTGGAATGAGGTCGCGCACATGACCATAGGTTGCCAGCACTTCAAAATCCTTGCCCAGATACTTTTTCAGGGTCGTGGCCTTGGCCGGAGATTCAACAATCAATAAATTATTTGCCATGGAGGTGAATGCTAAAATTATAAGTTCGGATGAAAAATCAGCCTATGCGCTGATACAAGCCGCCAGGCAGGGGGGCAACAATACCATCCAGCTCCAGTTGTAACAAGCTGGCTGATAATGCTTCGACTGATAAACCGCTGCGTTGGCATAGGGTGTTGATGTCGATGGGATCAAATCCCATATGGGCAAATAGCGGATGTTCATCGGGCGGATTTACGACTACTGCTCCTTCGGCAAGCACATGCCCCAATTCTTCTAAAATATCCTGCGCCGACTCAACCAGCTTGGCACCTTGCTTTATCAAATAATGACAACCTTTTGCTTGCGGCGAATGGATTGACCCGGGAATAGCAAACACATCACGACCCTGTTCCAATGCCGTGCGAGCAGTAATCAACGAGCCACTTTGTAAAGATGCCTCCACCACTAGACAACCCAGGCTCAGGCCGCTGATAATACGGTTGCGGCGCGGGAAATTTGCGGCCAAGGGAGGCGTGCCCAGGGGAAATTCCGAAACCAGCACACCATCCGTTGCCAGTTGATGTGCCAGTTGCCGATTGGCGGCCGGATAAACTTTGTCCAGACCCGTTCCCACTACCGCGATACTGCCACCTTTCCCGCGTAATCCGCCACGATGTGCAGCGGCATCAATACCGTGCGCCAGCCCGCTGACTACGCACAGTCCGGCGGTGCTGATGGCGAGTGCAAACGCCTCGGCGTTGCTGACTCCCTGAGGTGTGGCATGGCGGCTCCCGACGATAGCCAGCGCGGGTTGGTTTAATAGCTCGCGTCGCCCCTTGGCATACAGCACGATAGGCGGATCAGACAGATTTAACAGGATTTTCGGATAATCCGCATCGGCCAGGGTGATCACGTGATTCAGCGGGTCATTCAACCATTCCGCCGTAGGAAGCAAGGCTGCTTCATCCCACCCTTGGGCAATGGCGGAGGCGATGGCGGGCTTTACAAATTGCTGCAATGCCAGTACCGGGGCTGAAAAAACCCGGGCAGGGCTGCCAAATGCCTGTAATAAACGACGCTGGCCTTCATTACCCAATCCGGAGATTTGGTTGAAGGCCAGCCATGACGCGAGTTCTGCGTCTTTAAACATCATGCGGAATCGGGAATGGCAAAGGTTACGGAGTGCGGGCACTGTCCTGCATTTCTACGGGCAGTCGCGTTTGCATAATTAAAGCATAGGACAGCTTCTCAAACGTGCGGAATACAAACAGCAAACCATACCGTACATCCGGCAGGACGGTATCATCTGACCACGTTTCCTTCAACACCTCACCCTTGCGGTAAAGTGCCAACACATGCCCGTTTTCCAAGCCATCTCGCTGACCTTTATTAAGCGTTACCACGGAGTATTGTCCTGCCTGCTTTCTTCCCGCTTCTCCGTAAATCGAAATAATTCGAGCAACAATTTCCTTTTCTGGCGCGTGCGGCGAGTAGTTAACAGGAATTTCACTGGTAGCATAAGCCAGCCGATCACCCTTGCGTATCTCCCTCAGGGCATCCGTAATTCTCATTGTGCTGATGTCGGCAAATTTCTCAACTTTCGCGATACCCAGATAATTAACCTCATGTCCCAAAGTATCACCACTCTCCGGGTCAATCAACGCTTTACCCGGACGGTAAATTTGCCAGATCAAACCCTTGTCCTGAGGTAAATTGCGCACATAAGCAATATCGTCATCGCCCAACAACACGCGCTGCTCGAAAGTACCCACGATTGCGGGCGCATCTTTCATGCCATCTTTTTCAATGATCAACGGTCGACTGAGGAATGGGCCTATGGCACTGGCAGGTATGCTGGGAATTGCATCATGCGCGCTGCGCTCCACGCGAACAGAAGGAGAAAGCCTCACCGCATGCGACAGATCCGCTCCCGATCTGCCGCTTCCGGCCGTTGCGTCCGTACTGCCTGCGGTGCTCTCGGTTTTGCCATTTGTTGCACCGATCGGTTGCGCAATGCTCAGTGTGTTGGTAGCCCGATCCAGCAAAATAATTTCACCGGGAAAAATCCAGTGCGGATCTTCTACTACCTCCCTGTTCATTCCCCATATTTTTGGCCATTGCCATGGGTCTTTTAAAAACTTGGATGAGATGTCCCACAGGGTATCCCCCTTCACCACGATGTGCCGATCTGGCGCATCTTCACGAATCTGCAATGTTTCGGCCAAGACAAAGGTGGGCAACAGGCAACAAATCAGCGATATAATAATCTTATTCATGAGTATCCCATTTATTATTTAGATGCCACTTTAGAATTCGCATGAGACCGTTTTCAATAAAAAACGGGACGACGCAAATACACACGCGACACAATGTTCGTGCGAAGGATTAAATTCTGCCCCTAGTCTTTTAAATTAGCAAGCATTTATGGCAATTCTCACAATTCTGCAATACCCTGACAAACGTTTGCACACGATAGCCAAGCCTGTGTCCGCGGTAACCGCCGGAATCCGCCAACTTGTACAAGACTTGGCGGAAACCATGTATGCCGCGCCAGGCATAGGTTTGGCTGCTACGCAAGTTAATGTGCATCAGCAGATAGTTGTACTGGACATTTCCCCCACGCAAGATCAATTGCAGGTCTTCATCAACCCGCAAATTATTGCCAGCAGTGGCGAAAGTGAATGTGAAGAAGGCTGTTTATCGGTGCCTGGCATTTATGAAAAAGTACGTCGTGCCGAGCGCATAACCGTGCAAGCGCTGGACTTGCAGGGGGTAGTTTTCACGCTGGATGCCCAGGGCATGTTGGCAACTTGTGTGCAACATGAAGTAGATCATCTTAAGGGTCGCGTTTTCGTAGAGTACCTGTCCATGCTTAAGCAAACTCGCATACAGAAAAAAATTAAAAAGCAGTTGCGCCAACCGGCCTGATGATTTACAACATACAACCTTACCAGAAAACTAACCTGATTGCGGTCACTCTAAAAAATCAATCACCCACTTTGAAAATTATTTTCGCGGGCACCCCCGAATTTGCAGCCACTGCTTTGCAGGCATTGCTGGCACATCACCATAATGTTGTAGCCGTGCTCACTCAGCCTGATCGTCCGGCCGGGCGCGGGATGCACTCAGCTGCCAGCCCGGTGAAACAGCTCGCCCTGTCGCATGGTTTACCCGTGCTGCAACCGACATCCTTAAAATCTTCGGGTATTCAACAAATCCTGTGTGATTACGCCGCAGAAGTCATGGTAGTGGCGGCCTATGGTTTGATTCTGCCACAAACAGTGCTATCCCTGCCGCGCCTCGGTTGTTTGAATATTCACGCTTCCTTGTTGCCGCGCTGGCGCGGTGCTGCACCCATACAGCGGGCGATTCTGGCGGGGGACGAAGAAACGGGTATCACCATTATGCAAATGGATGCCGGCTTGGACACGGGTGATATTTTGCTTAAAAAACGCTGCTCCATTACTGCACAAGATACGGCACAAACCCTGCACGACAAATTGGCAGGGTTGGGTGCCGGGGCGATTATCGAGGCACTGCAACATTTGTCCGGGGATAAATTATCCCCCATCATCCAAGACAATAAACTCGCCACCTATGCCCCCAAGCTGAACAAGGCTGAAGCACTAATCAACTGGTCTGCCCCGGCTACACAGGTATGCCGTGCCGTGCGCGCCTACTGTCCTTTTCCTGTGGCGCACACTTACTTTGGCTCCACTCCGATAAAAATCTGGCAGGCCACAATACACTTGGCCGATGCACAAGCCGACTTGGGCAATCAATCCGAAATATATAAACCGGGTACTATTTTATCCATAGACCAGCATGGCATTTTGGTGGCCTGCGGTCAGGGTGCAATCTGCCTAGAAGTACTGCAACGTCCCAATGCCCGCGCTCTCCCTGTCGCTGATTTTGTGCGCGGATTTGCGTTGCGCTCGGGCGATGCATTTGCCAACTCCCATTGAGAAGCGCTATGCACAACACCCAATTGGCCGCGAGTGATGTAGTGCGGCAAGTATTAACAGGCCGAAATTTAAATCAGGTATTAAGCACCATGCTGCAAAGCCTGCATGACCCTACACCGCAGCAACGCGGTGCGCTGCAGGATTTAAGCTATGGTACGTTGCGCTTTTATGGCCAGCTAACTGCCTTGCTCAAACAACTCCTGCACAAATTCGAATCGGATGAGCGCGTGCGCTGCCTGCTGCTGGTTGCACTCTATCAACTTTTATACAGCAAGGCTGATTCCTTCACCGTAGTCGATCAAGCAGTGCGTGCCGCGAAAAAAATTCAACGTCATGCTGGCGGTTTAGTGAATGCCGTGCTGCGCAATTTCACAAGGAAACAGGCTGTATTTTTGCAAGTCGCGGCGCAAAGCGAGGAAGGACGGTATTCCTACCCGCAGTGGTGGATAGATAAAATTAAATCACAGTATGGTGTGCAGACCGAAAAAATCTTGCTGGCCGGCAATCAACATCCGCCGATGACACTGCGGGTGAATCGCCACCACCACACGGCAGCAGAATATTTGGCGCTGCTGGCTCAACATGGCATCGCCGCCCGCCTTATTCCACCGGATGCCATACAGCTTGAACATGCCGTGGCGGTCGATAAACTGCCGGGCTTTTTTGACGGCCTGGTTTCTGTGCAGGATGCCGGCGCGCAATATGCCGCGCCCTTACTGGATGTGCAGGACGGGATGCGTGTGCTGGATGCCTGCGCTGCGCCGGGCGGCAAAAGTACACATTTGTTGGAATTGGCCAACATTGATTTGCTAGCCCTGGACAAAGACGCAGAACGACTGACGCTGGTGCAGGAAAATTTACAGCGGCTACACTTATCCGCCAAATTACAAGTAGGTGATGCGGCACAATCGCAAGACTGGTGGGATGGCAAGCTATTCCAACGCATTTTGGCTGACGTGCCATGCTCGGCATCCGGTGTGGTGCGCCGCCACCCTGATATAAAGTGGCTGCGTCGTCCGGCTGACATCGCCGAATTTGCGCAGCAACAACGCGATATACTCCACAATTTATGGCATCTACTGGAAGTGGGCGGTAAATTTTTATATGTCAGCTGTTCTGTTTTCGCCCAGGAAAATCAACAGGTGGTGGATGAATTTATCAGACAACAACCCGATGCCCGGCTTATGCCGATACCCGTAATTACGGGTGTATTAACGCCCGGGCAATTTTTGCCGGATGATCAGCACGACGGTTTTTTTTACGCACTACTGCGCAAACAAGCTCATCGCAACTAAAGTCTGTTAACAACCTGCGACGAGCGCGAACGGGGGGAATCGGCCATTGGCTGCGCCCTCCGCCTTGCATTTATTTCCATCGGGCGGGCAACGCATCTCGCCAGATAATTGTCAACAGACTCTAGCGATCTCACACCCAATTATCAGCCCGCAAGAGCGGCCATAACCACATACGTCTATCATTTGCGGAAGGCTGGCAATATTTTGTGTCGCGATCTCTAGGTCTCTAATTATATAGTCTTGTCCAGATTTACGGATACCTTTAAGGGAGCACGGATTTCATCCTCCATGAGCCGCGTTGCAACGTTTTGAAATTGTACAGCCAAATCCAAGGTGGTACAGCAATACCCAGAGAGGGACATTATAAATATATTATGTATCAGTATGTTACATATTTATCTTATTGTAAAGTTGTAATTTATAGGACAATCCGGGTCAGGCGGGGGGTACATTTATCCCCCTCTCTTTTAACTAATAATTTTTAAAATTTAGTGTAAAATCAGCATTAAACAAGGATGTCTTAAAGTAAGCGTTAAGATAACACCCTTAGAAATTGCGGCAGCTTGAATATCAAGTTTGCTCGTCAGGGGAAGAGCATTTGAGTTGGGGAGGGAGTATTCAAGAAAATTCCCAACAGCAGTGTTTACAGTGATTTTCGCAAATTGTCCTCGCCCAAGCTTGGTCAAAATTTTTTTTGTACTCAATTTTTATAAAGTTAGGGGAACTTCGCACTTACTTTAACTAAACCATGAACAGGCACTCACTTTGACCATACGCACTGTGACACCTTTAGGGCTAGCCATTAGCTCGCTGTTTTTCCTCCTGCCCGCACCCGCTGTGCAAGCGGCAGGCACGCCTGCTGGCACTGACATTTCCAACCAGGTAACGCTGGGTTATACCGACGAAGGTGTAGCTACCACGACCTCCAGCAATATCGCAACCTTCACGGTGGCAGAAATTATCGATGTTTCACTGATAGCCCAAGATGCCGCGCCTGTTATTGTTAACTCACCCGATACTAATCGCCCGTTGACGGTGTTGTTAACCAATATCGGCAATGGGTCTGAAAATTTTAGTCTGGTTCGCAATAATTTACTCCCGGGTGATCAATTTGATCCCGTTACGGCAGCCAGCGGCGGGATATTTTTAGAAAGTGGCGCACAGCCTGGTTTTCAAGCCAGCGGCCCCAATGCAGATGCGCTCTATATAGAAGGCATCAACAATCCCGTACTGGCAGCTGATGCTAGCTTGGTGGTTTATCTGGTGAGTGATATTCCCAATTCACTTGGGCTGGGTAGCACAGGTCAATCCAGCTTAAGCGTCGAATCGCGGACTGCGGGCGCGGCAGGTGCCGCGCCTGGCACCATACTTAACGGTCTGGGTGCGGGCGGTGTTGATGCATTGGTCGGCGCGACAGGCGCCACAGCATCAACCACTGGCAGCTATCAAATCGGAGGGCTTGCAGTTTCAGTATCCAAGAGCGTGACATTCATTCAAGACCCGCAAGGGCGCACGGGAAACGCCGCGATCATCATGCCCGGCACGGTACTCACCTACAGCGTCATCGTGAATGTGATCGGCAACGGTACGGCCAACAACCTCGCCTTTAATGACCCGCTGCCTGCCGAAACCAGCTTTGTACCAAACAGCATCACCGTGAATGGCGCACCCCGTACCGACGCAATCGATGCCGACGGGGCAGATTTCACCGCCAACACCATCAATGTCATTTTTGGTAACACCATTTCGCCCGCCACACACGCCATTGAGTTTCGCGTCACGGTAAATTAACCATGCCAATTTATCTTTAAAGGAGTCCTCATGCAGAAATTGTCCTTACCCAATTTAATTTTAGCGTTGAGCGTTGCTATGGCACCGACTGCCTATGCCCAACAGTCAGCGGCACAGCAGCCTGGCAGCATCGAGCTTAAGAACATTGCTGAAATCGAGGTAAAAACCACCGATGCCAAAGGCAAGGTGGCCATTAAGCGCATGCCAGCAGACAAAGCCATACCGGGCACTGAAGTGATTTACACCACTACTTTCAAAAATATTGGTGACCAACCCGTGGGGAATATCGTCATCAACAACCCGCTACCACGGCATACCACCCTGGTGGCGGATAGCATATTTGGCACGAACACTGACATCACTTATGCGGTCGACGGAAAAAATTTTGCTCCCCCAAACAAACTCACAGTAAAAGACCAAAACGGCAAAGACATCACCGCCACTACCAAGGATTACACCCACATACGCTGGTCGTTCAAAGGCGATTTGGAGGCAGGAAAATCCGGCCAAGTGGGCTTCCGCGCAAAGGTTAATTAATTTTCAAGCGTCACAACGACATAAAGATTATGTGCTTACATTTTCAATTTTTTAGCGGTACGTGGGGGGTGACGGTAGCGTCAGCTTTACGCTCGCTCGATCGTCCGCCGTGGCTATGCGGTGCGGGTGCGCTGTTGGCTGGACATGACTCGTCAGCGGGTTGCGGACCGCCCCGATGCAGATTTTTCTGGAGTAAATTGCCCAAAAGTAAATTACCCAAAAGTAAATTATCAGGGAGAGCGGATTTCTGAGTGAAACAACTAGCCATCCCACTAAGCAACCAAAAGACGGTTGCAAAGTGATTGGTTATAGCCCGACATCGCATCACAGTTTGGTAGCAGTTTAAAGCGCAGTTAAGTGGTTTTATTTTTAAAAGGAGAAATACCATGAAAACATCAAAGTCTAGTGGCCGAATACGCGCCGGGGCAACAGCCCTGGCACTGCTCGGCAGTATCACCTGGGCGGGCACGGCCAGCGCGGCAGGCACGCTCTCGGGTACGTCCATCAGCAATTTGTCAACTCTGACCTATGCCGTCGGCGGTGTCACACAGCCCGTCATCGAGTCATCGGCTGCGGGCAATTCAACCGCAGGCGTGGGTGTCGGGGTGGCTACCAGCTTCACGGTGGATAACAAGGTCAATCTGAGCGTGTTGGAGGTGGGTAGCGCCGCGTCGCCGGTAACACCGGGCTCTATAGATCGTGTCACTACGTTCACTGTCAGCAACCTCGGTAACACGTCACAAGGCTACACTTTTGCTGCTGCCAATCAGGTTGGCGGTGCCGTCATCTCCACAGTGGCGGACACCATTGAGGTCAGCAATTTCAGAATATTTGTTGATGGCAATGGTAACGGCACTTACGAGGTTGGAGCAGATACGGCGACGGCCGTATCCACGCTGGCTCCGGATGGCACGATTGCCGTATTTGTGCTGGCAGATATTCCGGCCGGGGCAACGAACGGCCAGCAAGCCAACGTGACCCTAACTGCGACGACTACCACGGCAGGCGGTGCTGTTGCCGTTACCGAAACCGCGGGCGCAGATACGGCTGGCGTGGATATCGTGTTTGCGGATGCGGCCACCACCGAGCTTGAATTTGTCGGTACCAGTGCCGCGCGTAACGCACAAGGCACGGCACGTGATGCTTATCGCATTGCTTCGGCAGTCATCAGCGTCAGCAAGACCGCCCTGTTGATTTGTGATCCGTTTAACGGTAGCGGCGCGACCCGCAAAAACATTCCGGGCGCAATCGTGCGTTGGACGATCACCATCAGCAATGCTGGCACTGCAACCTCATCGGCCTCATTGGCACAGGTTGCCGATACTCTGGCCACCACCACCACCTTTGATCCCAATTTGGTCACCGGGTCGGGTGCGCCGGCAACCGCCACAAGTTGTACCAGCGCGAGTGGTGCCCCGGAAAGTGCGGCGGGGGCAGGCTTTAAAATCGACGTGACGGGCGATACGCGTGCAGCGGGAGCGGGCGGCGTTTTCCCCGCGTTCTTGACGACCGCAGTCGCTGGAAATGATGGTGCTTCACATAATGCGGGTGCAGTTGCCATAGACTACAGCATTGCATTGCCTGCAGGTGGCGCATACAGTGCTGGCGAACTCAAGCCTGGCGAGTCCGTGGTTGTGTATTTCAACGCCACCATCAACTAATCAAGGCCAACTGTGCTTGAGTATTGGCAATCTTCCCTGAACAGTGCGCCCGCAACACGGCGCGTTGTATCAGGGGCAAACTGGCTGGTGGGCGTATGTCCATTAGCCGGTCTTGTCACGCGCATCTCCAGTGTTATTGGGGGTGTGCGTGACAAGGCTATTAACCTCGTCAAAGGAATGGAACTCGGCAAGCTGAGTACATCCATCATTCCCCCAGCTTTGCTGGCCGCTGTCCTGTGGCCACTGGTGGCTCACGCAGCCACCCCGCCCAATACCGCCATTATCAATACCGCGCGTGCCACCTATGATGTGGGCAGTGGAACCATCACTGTCAGCGGCGCAGCCACTGTCACGACCGCCGCACAAACCCCCGCGCTGGTAGAATTTTTACGTTATGCACCGGGCATCGGTGTACCCGTCATCGTGCAGCCCACCCTCAGCAACGGCACAACACTTCTTCCGCCACCCGTGTTCGGGGCAACCACGCTGGCCGTGGGTGGCCCGCTGCCGCTGGCTCGTGCCATTACTTATAACAGCGGCGAGCCAATATTTATCAGGGTAACCGACTACGATAGAAACCAGAATTCACTGCAACTTGACACACTCGGCATCGTCCTGCGCTCGCTCGGGGGCGGCGAGTTTGAAAATCTCGTGCTCACTGAAACAGGCCCGGATACCGGCGTATTTGCAGGCTATGTGCAAAGCCAACAGGGCGAGGCTCCACCCAGCGGTACGGAGAAATTTATTGGGTTTCTACAAGCTCCTCTCAGCCCGGCCGCAATCAATAATGGAACGCTTAACACCTATTCCAATGCCCAACTTTCTGCTACCTATCAGGATGGCATCAACGGCAATACCTCCATCGCCGTTGTGGCATTGATTGATCCATTTGGTGTGCTGTTTGATGCAGCTACGGGCGCGCCGGTAAATGGCGCACAAATTACCCTGTTTGACGCGAATACAAATCTGCCTGCTATCGTTTTTGGTGCAGATGGAATCAGCCTCTATCCTTCAACCATCACCACAGGTGCCCCCGTCACAGACGCAAGTGGCTTTATTTACAGCTTTGCGCCGGGGGCATACCAGTTCCCTTTCGTCGCTGCCGGTAGCTATCGTTTTGAAGTGATACCACCAACCGGTTTCAGCTTCCCTTCCGCCGTGCCTAACGCTGCCCTGCAAACCCTGCCGGGCGCACCTTATGAATTGGTAGTTGGTTCGAGAGGCGAAAATTTCCCGCTGGTTGATGGTCCGCCCTTGCGTATAGACATTCCACTGAATTCCGCCAATGGCAGCTTGCAAATCACCAAGAACGCGGGCAAAGCCACCGTTGCCATAGGTGACTACGTGCCCTATACCTTAAGTCTGCGCAACCCCAACCTGTTGCCTGTAAACGGCGTGCAAATTGCCGATCACCTGCCGCCGGGTTTCCGCTATCAGGCAGGCACGGCACGCTTGAATGGCGCTGTCTTGGCCGATCCTGTCATTTCTGCCAATGGCCGCACCCTCACCTTCAGCATCGGCACCATTGCTGCGGGCGTAGCTGCGAATGTTAAATATGTGGTGAGTGTCGTGGCAGGCGCACAAACAGGCCCTGCGGTAAACAGCGCGCAGACGGTGGGCGCGGTGTCCAACACGGCGCGCGCCACGGTACTGGTGCGCGAAGATTTAAATCATTCCCGTGCGATTTTAATGGGGCGTGTAATCGTTGGCTCCTGTGATGATACCGTTGAAAATGACGACGTGGGCTTGGCCAATGCGCGCATCGTATTGCAGGACGGCACCTACGTTCTCACCGATAAAGAAGGCCGCTGGCATGCCGACAACATCCGCCCAGGCACGCATGTGGTGCAGCTTGATTTGGACAGCCTGCCTAAAGACTATGAAGTAGTGACCTGTGAAGATAACTCGCGCTTTGCCGGGCGCAACTATTCACAATTCGTCAACGTGCGTGGCGGATCGTTGTGGCGTGCAGATTTTTACGTAAAGAAATTGCTACCGCCCGTCGAGATCATTGAGCCGATAGTACCGCCTGTTGAAATTATTGAGCCGATAATCCCGCCAGTCGAGGTTAAAGCGGAACCAATTGCCCAATGCGCACCTGTGATAGCCCCGCCCCCTGTACTCGAAACAAGCACTTTCTCTGCTGACAGAATATTTGCCTTTAACAATGCAACCCTCAACGCCACGGGGATCGCCAGCTTGAATGAATTTTTAAACAAAATGCGTGGCGTGAATTTTCAATCTATTAAACTCATCGGCCACACCGATCCGCTTGGTAGCGAAACCCATAACCTGGCGCTGTCACTTAAACGCGCGGCAACCGTGCGAGATTATTTTATCCTCAAGGGCTTGGATGCATCCCTTATAGAAATTGAAGGGGCAGGCGAAAGCAAGTTGATTAAACCGTTGGCAGAATGCAAAGGTACCAGGGGTAAAGCCTTAAGTGAGTGCCTCATGCCTAATCGCCGGGTTGAAGTGCATGTCACCATCCTGGTATCGTTTCTACCTTTGCCGCCACAGACTGGCTGCCAAGTACCTGAACAGCACTCCGGGGCCGATACTACGGTGACGCAACCCGGGGTGGTAGCAGCTACTCCCCCGTCAGCCCTCAACATAAATGAAGATAGCCCATTACCTGCGGTTGTAGAGACACAAATCGGGATGATACTGGTTTCTTCCCTGCCAGCCATGAGCGAAAGTAACCCATTGCCTGCTGCTGTAGTGGTACAACCCGAGGTGACACCAGCGGATTCCCCGTCAGCTATTAATGAAAATAAGCCATTGCAAGACAATCTCGCTGACGACAGCAATCTGGAAAAAACTGCGGATGGCATAGCTGCCACACAACAAGTAACCGTACAGAGCCAACACTCCCTGCAACTGGTTGAAAGACTGGATTACGACGAAAAGTGGTTGATCACCGCCACCCCGGGTATCGAATGGCTACATCCACGCGAGAATTTTCAGCCGGCGTTGCCTGCAATCAAAATCGCTGTTAAACATTTACTAAACCAGCGCGTAGAAATGAAGGTGAATGGCGAAAGAGTGAATCCGCTTTATTTCGACAGCACAACCACCCATGCTGCGGCCAACCTTGGGCTGTCCATGTGGCGCGGGGTGACCATTAAAGAAGGTGACAACCTCGTGGAAATGACCGTGCTGGACACCAAGGGTGATGTCGTCAGTTATGAAAAGCGCAATATTCACTATGGTGGTGGCGCGGTCAAGGTAGTGATTGATGAGGAACAATCGGTACTGATAGCTGATGGAAAGACTCCCCCTGTAGTTGCCGTGCGTTTTTTCGACAAGGACGGCAAACCGGTGCGTCGCGGGATATCGGGCGAGTTTCAACTGAATACGCCTTATCTGGCACAAAACACATTGAATGGTATTGAGCGTCAACCCTTGACTGGAAATTTGGGGAATAAAAATACTTTCCACGTCACCGGGGATGGCGTTGCCTTGATTACCCTGCAACCAACCACGCACACGGGCGAAGTAGTGCTGGGATTTGATTTTCGCTCCACATTAAATCGTGGTCCAAATATTGGTTTGGATACTGAAGTGAAAAAGGATCGCCAGGAGATTCGGGCCTGGCTTGTCCCCGGTGAACGTGAATGGATTCTGGTCGGCTTTGCCGAAGGTACCGTGGGCCATAAAAAATTAAGCGGCAACATGGAGAATTTAAACGGCGCACAGGCCGATGATAAATTATTCGACAAAAACCGTGTGGCCTTCTATGCCAAAGGTACGGTCAAGGGTGAATACCTGTTAACCGCCGCATACGATACCGCCAAAGAGCAGGGGGCGGGGGGGGCACGCAACCTTAAGCAAATAATCAGTCCAGACCAGTATTACACGCTGTACGCGGATGCAACCACCGCACAATTTGATGCCGCCAGCATCAGCAAGTTGTATTTAAAAATTGAAAAGAAACAGTTCTACGCCTTGTTCGGTGATTATGACACTGGCCTGACTGTTACAGAAATGGGGCGCTACAGCCGCACGCTAAACGGCATCAAGTCCGAATTCAAAGGTGAAAAAATAAGCTACAACGCTTTTGCCGCGCTGACCGCACAAAGCTACAAAAAAGATGAAATCCAGGGTGATGGCACGTCCGGCCTGTATCGTTTGTCGAGCCGTAATATCCTGCTCAATTCGGACAAGGTGCGCGTGGAAATACGCGACCGCTTTCAGTCGCAGATTATTATTTCCAGCCGCACTTACTCGCGTTTTCTGGATTACAACCTTGATGCCACGGCGGGTACCCTTTTCTTCCGCGAGCCGATTCCTTCACGCGACCCCGAATTTAACCCAATCTTCATTGTCGTGGAATACGAGGCTGAAGATAAGGCTGATGAAAAAACAAGTTACGGTGGCCGCGTCGCGTTTAAAGCAAGCGATCCATTGGAAGTCGGTGCCACGCATATCAGCGAAGGCAATATTGGCAAGCGTGCAAACTTGAACGCAGTTGATGCAATGTATCAGCTGACAGAAAAAACCAGGTTGCATGCCGAGTTGGCAAACAGCGAACGTGACATAAATAATCTCCGTGCTTCGGGGCGTGCATGGCTGTTGGAGGGGCGTCACGAAGGAGAACAAATTTCCGCCAAGGTTTATGTGCGTGAAGTCGAAAGCGGTTTTGGGTTGGGACAACAAGGTATAGCCGAGACAGGAATGCGCAAGGCCGGTTCCGATCTGCGCTTCAAAATTTCCGAGCACTGGCAAATGCAGGGCACGGCCACCCACCAGGACAATATTGCTACCCGCGCTCAGCGCAACACCATAGAAGCCCAGGCGCAATGGCATAAAGACGGCCTTAATCTCAGTGGCGGTCTACGTTCCGCGCAGGATAAAAATCAACTGGGCATAACTCGTGAAAGCAACCAGGCTCTGGCAGGCGCGGCCTATTCCCTGCTGGATAAACGCCTGACCCTGAGTGCAAACACCGAAATCGATATCGGCTCGCAAGCCGATCGCGCAGCCAGCGCAAATTTCCCCAATCGCCTTAGCTTGGGTGCGGATTACAAAATCACTCAACAAACCTCCATGTTTGCCAAACAGGAATTTGCGCGCGGCAATGTGTCGGCAGACACCACCAGCATCGGTTTGCGCACCCAACCCTGGGCCGGCAGTGAAGCCTACACCTCACTCGGCAAGCAGTCACAGCAGGCTGTTACGCCAACCGAGACCCCAACCGGGATTATGGACAGCTGGCGCGTGTTCGCCAACATGGGGCTGGTTCAAAAATGGCAGATCGACGAACGTTGGCAAGCAGACCTCGGTCTGGATCGCAGCCAGACTTTGAGCGAAACCGCGACCAACCCGCTCAGTACCAGTCAACCGCTGGCTTCCGGCACACCGCTGGCTGGCGCACCCGGGATTAACACCGGCGATTTCACCGCCGTACATACCGGGGTCAGCTACCACGACACAGTCTGGAGCGGCAACGGGCGCGCTGAATATCGCACCAGTGATATCGATGAAAAAATTAATTTATTGCTGGGCGCGCAACGCATTCTGGATGCCGGTCGCAGTGTAGCTGCCGGACTTTCAGCCAGCACCATCAACGGTACCGCCAGTGATAGCACCAAACTGGGTGTGCGTTTGAGCTATGCATATCGCCCCAACACCAGCCGCTGGGCACTGCTGGACAGGCTGGACTATGTGCAGGAATCGCTGCGCCAGAATGCCGTTCCCGGCACAACGAGCATCATCGCCATTGATAGCCGGGCGCGTAAACTGGTGAACAATCTGAACGCCAACTACATGCACGATAGACACACGCAGATCGCGCTGCAGTACGGCAGCAAATATGTGCTGGATAGTATTGATGGTACGGATTTCACCGGCTATACCGATTTGATTGGTTTGGAAGCACGTCGCGATCTGAATCGGCGCTGGGATGCCGGTTTCAGCACCAGCATGCTGCATTCATGGAATGCCGGAACACGCGCCTACCAGTTGGGTGCGTCGATCGGTTATCGCGTCACGGATAACGCATGGTTATCGCTGGGATATAACAGTGTCGGCTTTCTGGATGGCAATTTCAGCGGCGCGGAATATCGTGTGCAAGGCGCTTACCTCAACATCCGCATAAAAGTGGATCAAGACACTTTTAGGCCATGGAAGCACTGATTTAATCCTCCATGAGCCGCGTTGCAGACCAAATTGTGATAATCGCAAGGCGCATCCCGAAGGCCAGGGGTTATTCTCCCTGGCGAGGGGTGCAACACAGCGAGCGCGCAATTTGGTCGCAACCCCCTGTCTTCAACAAAATTTTGGCGGGACATGGCTTTACGGGCGGTCTGCATTGTCGCAAGACTAGCCAAGGGAACGACCCTTGGCATCACCTTGCTCCGTGCATTCCATCCCGCAAAGCCGATGTCGCGGCCATGTGGGATGGAATCAGTGCTTCCCTAAATGAAAAAATAGCGACCGGGCGTACCCAGGTTTCTGTAAATAAAATTCCGGGTGAAATTAAAATTAATAGATAATAGACAAAGATCGTAACAAATCATGATTCCTTCATTCCCAAGCGAATTCGTTGCAGCTTTCACCGCCCGCCCGTGATCCGTACAGAAAACAGCAGCGCAACAACATCCGTGTAGGCCGATGTCGCGGCCATGTGGGATTAAATCAGTGCTTCCTTGAGTTTCAATTGCACTGAATTTAGCTTGGATATTGAAGTTACAGAAGAGCAGAGAAACATCAAATGTACACCGTGAAAGAAAAAATCTCACCAGCCAGCCGGATGCTATTGCTATCGGCAATTTTAATATCCTCATTATTTTCCGCCACGTCTGCTCGCGCTGAAGTTTTTTACGGCGTTACTGTGAACGGTATTTTCAGCGTGAACAGCGTCACGGGCGGGCCAGCCACGCAGGTTGCCACATTCACTCCAGCCATTGCCAGTGGTGTGACATTGGCCACGCGCCCCAGCGATGGCATGTTGTTTTATTTGAACTCTATCGCCGCCAACCCCAATTTATGGCGTTGGGATCCAAGCACACCTGCTGTCCCTCCGGTGTTGGTGGGGACACCGGGAGCCACCACCACTGGCATTATCCGCCTTGGATTTGACATGGCTGGTAATTTGTTTGCATCTAACAATGTCGCGCCCTTTAACTTGTGGACATTAAGTCCTGACACGGGAGCCATTCTTAATGTGGTGCCTTTAAGTGGCACAATTCCTGTTGGGGGGGGTGACATGTGTTTGCATCCCACAACAGGGGTGCTGTATCTGGTTGCAAACCAAAATCTTTACACCATGACTTCATCCGGTG
>JBEBGP010000240.1:0-5970 GCA_040081045.1 Candidatus Nitrotoga sp. | reverse complement strand
TCTTCTTTATCCATAAAACTCGGACTGGATTGCCCAACAAAAGTTCAATCTTCATCGTGCCGAGTCTATAGTGATTGCCTACATCCGTAAAGATGAGATTTTGTGGGGAAAATTTGTCAAGTATGTTATCAACAATAAACAGGAGACCCATTAAGCTATCCCAATGATGATCTGAAAGTGTAAATGGTTAATGGAAATTGGCTGTTTAGCTGCAAGGATGGGACACTTTATCAAGATACACTAAATCCATTAAATTTATGACGTGCCAAAAATTTGGTGAAAAAATTGGTTTTGTGGGAAATGGGGGCGTTACCACAGGTGTAATCCATAGGACGAGATGAAGATACGATACGAGAGTCCATGCGGCATCAAGTGGCAGAGGACAAGCGCATGGAGCAGATGAACCCATGGCACTGACTGGACATCGAAAGGTGACCCAAAGAGCAGGGCGCGCGTAAGCAACCCCGTTATAAAATTGCTTTAAGCGACTTACAAATTTAAAGCCCCCGGCTTTGTCGGGAGATGTTTACCTGGTTGGAGTCGGGATAAGAATAGTTGGCGCGGCGTGCGGCAGCATCTCTGGATAATCTTTGCTGTGGTGCAGTCCACGGCTTTCATGTCGGGCCAAGGCGCTTTGCACAATAAGTTCGGCACTTAAGACTAAATTGCGCAGCTCCAGCAAATCTGCTGTGACGTGAAAATTTGCGTAATACTCATCAATTTCTTCATGTAATAAACAGATGCGATGTTGTGCGCGTTGTAGCCTTTTGGTAGTTCGCACGATGCCGACATAATCCCACATAAAACGCCGCAGTTCAGCCCAATTGTGTGCGATGATAATTTCTTCATCTGCATCGGTCACCTGGCTGGCATCCCATTGGGGGAGGGTTGGGACAGGGACGCGTGGTTTATGCAATATATCCTGAGCGGCAGCATCTGCAAAAACCAGGCACTCCAGCAGCGAGTTACTGGCTAGACGATTGGCCCCATGCAGGCCTGTGTAAGCGGTTTCTCCTATTGCATAGAGATTGGATACATCGGTTCGGGCATGTAAATCTGTCATTACTCCGCCGCAGATGTAGTGTGCTGCCGGTACAACCGGGATGGGTTGTTTGGAAATATTGATGCCAAATTCCAGGCAGCGGGCGTATATGGTTGGGAAGTGTGCCTGCAGAAATGCTTCAGGCTGGTGTGATATATCCAAGTACACACAATCCAAGCCACGCTTCTTCATTTCAAAGTCAATCGCACGTGCCACAATGTCGCGCGGAGCCAATTCTGCGCGCTGATCGTAATTGGGCATAAAGCGTGTGCCGTCCGGCAGTTTAAGTATGCCGCCTTCGCCGCGTACTGCTTCACTGATTAAAAATGATCGGGCATGGGGGTGATAAAGACAGGTCGGATGAAACTGAATAAATTCCATGTTGGCTACGCGGCAACCAGCACGCCAGCCGATGGCTATACCGTCACCGGTAGCGGTGTCGGGATTGGTGGTGTAAAGATAAACTTTACCTGCCCCACCCGTAGCAAGCACGGTATTGCGGGCAGCAACGGTGATAATTTCACCATTGCTGCTGTTGAGTAAATATGCGCCATAACAAACATTATCGGAGTCAGCCGATTTTTTAATGGCGGACTTTTTACCTCGGAGCCTGTTTTTAGAAATGAGATCAATTGCGATAGTATGTTCCAGAATGCTGATGTTGGGATGAGCACGCACCTTGGTGGCTAGAGTTTGTTGTACTGCAAATCCTGTGGCATCCGCTGCATGGATGACCCGGCGATGACTATGCCCTCCTTCTCGCGTTAGATGGTAGCCTGTATCAGTCTTGGCATCGCGGGTGAAAGGCACACCTTGCGCAATCAACCAATCTATGGACGATTTACCATGATTGATGACGTGTTGTACCGTCCCGGAGTTGCACAAGCCGGCGCCGGCAGCGAGCGTATCTTGCACATGCTCGGCCAGCGTATCAATCGGAGAAAGTACGGCAGCAATTCCCCCTTGAGCCCAAGCACTGGCACCCTCTAGCAGGGACTTTTTTGTAACAACTAAAACTTTTTGTTGATCTGCCAGCTTAAGTGCCAAAGACAGCCCGGCTAAACCGCTGCCGATAATCAGGGTGTCAAACTGTTTGGCGTGTGCCATTGTCGTGCCCACATTGCAAATGTTGAACTATAGCAAAAACATTGTTTTTGTATATTCAATAAACAGTATATTTGTGAAATGAACTAAATGTAGTGGATTATGTCAATTCGAGTTGTGGGGCTGACATCGGGGATGTCATCCGGTTATACTGGCGCGTCGCATTTTGCGAGAAGAAACATGGGCTAGGGTAACCTTCGATATGGGTGATAGTGAAGTTGATCAGCAATTGGTTGAGCGCGCTCAGCGCGGCGATAAGTATGCCTTCGAATTGTTAGTTGTCAAATATCAGCGGCGTTTGGCCCGATTAATTTCACGTTTCGTGCGTGACGCGGCTGAGGTGGAAGATGTCACACAAGAAGCGTTTATTAAAGCTTACCGGGCTTTGCCTGCGTTTCGCGGTGAAAGTGCGTTTTATACCTGGTTGTACCGTATTGGCATTAATACTGCAAAAAATTATTTGCTGGCATTTAAGCAACGCGCACCGACCAGTACCCCGTTTAATACAGAAGATGCTGAAGACTTTGAAGATGCAGATTTGTTGCATGAGGTGAGTACACCAGAAAATGAACTGATGAGTAAGCAGGTAGTGAATGTAGTAGATTCATCATTGCAGGAGTTGCCTGATGATCTGCGCACGGCTTTGACCTTGCGCGAAATTGAAGGCTTGAGCTATGAGGAAATAGCTTCCGTAATGAATTGTCCAATCGGCACAGTTCGCTCGCGGATATTCCGGGCGCGTGAAGCAATATCTGCAAATTTACGCCCGCTGTTGGGCACCAACAAAGACAATAGGTGGTTATGATGAAACAAGATATTTCAGCGTTAATGGATGGTGAATTGTTTGATGAAGATGCGGAAGTTGTGCTAAATAAACTCAAGCGCAATCCGGAAGCTCATGCAGAATGGCAGGTGTACCATCTAATCAGCGATGCGCTCCGGCAACCCGATCATGTACGTCCGGATATTAGTGTTTCAATGCGTGAGTGCCTGCGTGATGAACCCGTCATATTTGCGCCGGCAGCGCGGCAGAAGAAAGCCTGGTGGTACGCTGTTTCAGCCGCAGCTTCGGTAATGGCAATAACGCTGGTGGCCTGGTTGTCATTGCAGGCTGGTTCTAAAACCCAGTTTCAGGTGGCAACTGCACAGAATGCTGCACATCCGGCAGGCTTTTCTGCTGCGGATCATTGGAGTGACTATTTGAGCGCGCATCGGGAATTTTCGCCGAGTAAAGATGTACTGCGTATGACATCTCATGTGCGCACCGTGACCAGCCAAGAGAAGAGATAATCTGTATGAAATCAAAAATTATTGCAGTGCTTGTGTCGCTGGGGTCAACCGCACTGGCGGTCGCCGACCCGATTCAACAGACTCATATGGAATGGTTGAATACAATTGCGCTGGCCGCGCATCAAACAAATTACAGTGGTACTTTTGTGCACCAATATGGCAATCGGTTGGAAGCATCCAATATCAGCCATATTTTGGATCGGGGCGGCGAGCGAACAAAGTTGATAAAACAAAATGGATCAGAGTGTGCGGTAATCAGTAACAATAGTGCAGGATGGTGTGATCCCGGCGGCAAGGTGGGGCAGGCTGAGCAGGCACATGATCGTAAAGCTTTTCCTGTATTATTGCCCGAGCAACTTTCTACACTCGGTGAAAATTATCAAATTCACACGGGTGAAACCGCTCGTATAGCAGGATTTGACACGAAAGTGCTGGAATTGCGACCCAGGGATAGTTTGCGGTATGCGCACAAAATGTGGGTGCATATAGATTCAGGGTTATTGCTTAAAGCCGCAGTATTAAGTGATCGACAAGAGGTGGTAGAGCAATATACTTTTATCCGGTTAAAAATTGATAGCAGTACTGAACCAACCAAGGCACTATCAAGCATTTCGCAAACAACCGCACAACTCAAATTGCCACCGGTTCAGAAAATTGCAGCTGTTGCGGATGAAAGTGCCTGGAAGGTGGATGGGATACCTGTGGGGTTTAAGAAAATCGCCGAGTTACAGCGTTCCATGCGCGGGAAAAAAAATGTGGTAACACAGATGGTTTTTTCTGATGGGCTGGTGGGCATTTCCATTTTTATCGAAACGCGCTCAAGCAATCCTGATAGCGTGCTGGGTCTGTCCAGTCAAGGTGCAATTCACATCTACAGCAAACTCAATGGTGACTACCTGATAACTGTGGTTGGCGAGGTTCCACCCAGCACAGTATTACAAGTCGCTAATTCCGTGCGCAACAGGGGCTTAACTTTCAAATTGACCGGGATTAGCCAATAACTCAGGGTGGAATCATGCGCTACCGTTGAGACATGTGCTAAATTCCACGCCAGTATTTCGTGTCCCACCCCGACATTTCCGGGTGTGTAGTGCGGGTTGGGCAAGGGTTTCAGTTTTTAGGTGGTTGACGATATTCTTTAAACATTGCACAGTGAATTTTTACATGGCTCTGTTAGGGTTGTGGTGTTGGTAGGCAGCGGGGCAGGCTCGCATAGCGCGTAAGTGAGTTGGAGGGCGGCGCTTATTCCGCTCCAAGTGGGGGTTGGGGCTTTTGGCCGGGCTGTCAGCTTGGGATGCCAAACAATCCTTGCAGCGGCTTATCGTTACCCGGAGCTTATTCATATCCTACGTCGGCTGTCTGGTGTGTTATTTATTTGACATAGTAATAGGGAAGCGGTTATATGGAATCGGCGAGAGCACTTGAAATAGAGTGTGTTCATGGGGCTTTAGATTGGAGAGGAAGAGAATGATGAGAAATCAATTTGTCAATTTGGGGGCGGTAATATTCTTTGGGTTTTTTTCAGCTCAGGTTTTGGCTAAAGACTTACCCGACTTTACCGAGCTGGTACAACAGCAAGGTGCAGCTGTAGTGAACATCAGCACGGTTCAATCTCCGCGTGGTAATCGCAATAATAGAATGCCGCCAGGCCAGCCCAGAGAGAGAGAAGACGATCCATTGTCAGAATTTTTTCACCGATTTGCGCCGCCTGTGCCGCGCGGACAGCCAGAGCTACGATCACGCGGATCGGGTTTTGTCATTAGTGCGGACGGCTATATTTTGACCAATGCGCATGTTGTAGGCGGGTCGAGTGATGTCACGGTTAGCCTGAGTGACAAGCGCGAGTTCAGCGCCAAAATTATTGGTGTTGATAAGCGTACTGATTTGGCGCTGTTAAAAATTGATGCAACCGGATTGCCCAAAGTTACCCAGGGCAATCCGGAGGAATTAAAGGTGGGAGAATGGGTTATCGCCATTGGTTCGCCATTTGGTTTTGATAGCAGCGTGACAGCGGGTATCGTTAGTGCCAAGGGGCGTACATTGCCGCAGGAAAACTATGTGCCTTTCATTCAGACTGATGCGGCCATTAATCCTGGTAATTCCGGTGGGCCACTTTTTAACATGAAAGGCGAGGTGGTCGGAATTAATTCGCAAATTTATACCCGTACAGGCGGATTCATGGGTCTGTCATTTTCTATTCCGATAGACGTGGCGATGAATGTTGCAAATCAACTGCGCAGCACAGGCAAGGTCACACGTGGTCGTATCGGTGTGGTTATACAGGAGGTCACGCGTGATCTGGCTGAATCGTTCGGGCTTAGCCGTGCTGCAGGAGCATTGGTCGGTAATGTTGAAAAGGGCGGTGCAGCGGAGAAAGCCGGAATCCAAGTTAGTGATGTGATTTTAAAGTTTGATGGAAAACCCGTGAATACGTCTTTAGACCTGCCGCGTATCGTTGCGGCCACCAAACCGGGTAGTAAGGTCACCGTGCAATTGTGGCGCAAAAATGAGAGCCATGAAGTTAGCCTGATTGT
>JBEBGP010000041.1:0-5971 GCA_040081045.1 Candidatus Nitrotoga sp. | reverse complement strand
GAAGTAATGCCCGGCACAATTTCATACACAATGCCCGCATTACGCAAAGCTGTAATTTCTTCCTGCAGGCGGCCAAACAAGGTCGCATCGCCACCTTTCAAACGCACCACCACGCCGTGTCTTTGGGCAGCCTCGACTAATGCGCGGTTAATGAAGCGCTGGTCTGTGGAAAGCTGGCGACAACGTTTGCCAACCGCGACATGCTGCGCTTGCGGCGCAAGCGCCAATAAATCAGGCTGCACCAATGCGTCATAAAATACAATGCCGGCCTGCGCCAGCACTCGCGCACCGCGCAGCGTAATTAAATCTGCCGCGCCGGGTCCCGCACCTATCAAATAAACTTTTCCTGTCATGGAATTATTTCCATTAAATAATCATGCCGGCGGCAACGGTGTTATTCGTCGCTTCGTCAATCACAATAAAGCTCCCCGTTGAGCGATTACGGGCATAACTATCAAACACCAGAGGTTGCTGCACTTTCATGGCGACATGCGCGATGTCATTCATGCTCAAGGTGGTCGTACTATGGCGCGCCAAAGTATTCACATCCATACGACTTTCAATACGCGAGAAAAGACACTTCACGACGCGCGTGGTGTGTTTGATGATGTATTTGCGATTGGTGTCCAGTGGCGACTCTGACAACCAGCACAGCATCGCTTCAAACTCTTTCGCTACTGTGGGCACGCTGTCCGCCTTGACCAACATGTCGCCACGCGAAATATCAATTTCATCAACCAGCGTAATCGCGATAGATTGTGGCGCATAGGCTTTCCGTAAATTACCGTCATATGTTGCAATCTCTTTCACACGGCTGGTGCGGCCGGATGGCAGCACCGTGACTGTATCGCCCACTTGAATTTCACCTGATTCAATGCGCCCCATATAACCGCGAAAGTCATGATGCTCATGCGTCTGCGGACGGCACACCCACTGCACGGGATAGCGAAAATCAGTCGTGTTGACATCATAATCAATCACAATATTTTCCAGATGTTCCAATAACGGACTACCCCGATACCAATTTAAATTATCGCCCCGGTCTACCACCATGTCGCCGACCAGCGCAGACAAAGGAATACAGGTTACATCATGCAAACCAAGCTGTTCCGCAAAAGCGCGATACTCTGCACAGATTGCATCAAACGTGGCTTTGGAGTATCCAACCATATCCATTTTATTCACCGCCAATACAATGTGCGGTACGCGAACCAAACTGGCAATAAACGTATGCCGGCGTGTTTGTGTTAACACACCGCGACGCGCATCAATCAGGATCACCGCAAGATTGGCGGTACTGGCAGCGGTCACCATATTGCGCGTGTATTGCTCATGGCCCGGCGTATCGCCGATAATAAATTTTCGTTTTGGCGTGGCGAAATAACGGTAAGCTACATCAATGGTAATGCCCTGTTCGCGCTCTGCCTGCAAGCCATCCGTCAGCAGCGATAAATCCACCGCCTCCATGCCGCGACGTGTGCTGGTTTTGACAATGGCGGAAAGCTGATCCTCAAAAATGGATTTTGAATCGTGCAATAAACGCCCGATCAGCGTGCTCTTGCCGTCATCGACGCTGCCTGCGGTGATGAAGCGAAGTAGTTGTGTTGTATTACTCATAAATTAAACCTTTTACTTATTTATAGAACACTTCAAGGGTGTCTTTAAAAATCAGGAGTTCGCTCAAATGCAAGGCGTGAAAAAAATTTCGCTGCGCCGCATATGCTTTATATGTCAGCAAGAAATTTTTTTCACAACGCAGCAGTTGAGATGAAATCCTGATTTTGAGAGATGCCCTTCAGAAATAGCCTTCTTTTTTGCGTAGCTCCATCGAAGCCTCCGAAGTCTGGTCATCCATGCGTGTTGCGCCGCGTTCGGTAATGCGCGTGGTAGCGGTTTCGGCGATAATTTCATCAACTGTCTGCGCCGTGGATTCGACGGGCGCAGTACACGTCATATCGCCCACCGTACGGAAACGCACACTGAGCGTTTCCACCTTTTCAGTCGGCTTCGGCTGCACCAGATGTGACACCGGAATGACCGAGTTGCCGCGACGAATCACCGCACGTTTGTGCGCGTAATAAATTTCCGGGATATGCAATTTTTCACGACCTATGTATTCCCAAATGTCCGTCTCGGTCCAATTGCTGATCGGGAACACGCGAATGTTTTCACCGTTATGCACACGGGTGTTGTAGGTATCCCATAATTCCGGCCGTTGATTCTTTGGATCCCACTGGCCAAATTCATCGCGAAATGAAAATATGCGTTCCTTGGCGCGCGCCTTTTCTTCATCACGCCGCGCCCCACCCATACAAGCGTCAAATCCAAATTCGGCGATGGTCTCCAGCAGCGTCACCGATTGAAACGGATTGCGCGGCAAGTCCGAATCTTTAATGATCCTTTGCCAACTTATCGCGACACGCAATCACTTCCGGGAAATTATGCTCGGTGTCGATGTGCACCAAAGGGAACGGAAATTTCGCCGGACGGAATGCCTTCTCGGCCAGACGCAACATCACGATGGAATCTTTACCACCGGAAAATAACAGTGCCGGGTTTTTACATTCCGCCGCGACCTCGCGCATAATGTGAATGGATTCACTTTCCAGCGCATCCAAGTGTGTGAATACATGACTACCCATTGTGTTCTTTCTGTATTTTTTCAAGCATTCTAAACGCTCTTCAACGGCATAATTTTCCCGACATGCAGCCCGCATTCCTTGTTCTGCGCGTCTTCCCACCACCAGCGCCCGGCACGACTATCCTCGCCCACCGCGATGGCTCGTGTGCACGGCGCACAACCGATGCTGGGATAAAACCGGTCATGCAGTTTGTTATACGGCACATCATGCTGCCTGATGTACGCCCATACCTCGGCATTACTCCAATCCAATAACGGATTAAATTTATATAACCCGTGATCCGCATCAAAAGATGCAACTTGCAAACCTTCCCGGGTCGCTGCCTGCTCGCGCCGCATACCGGTAATCCACGCGCCCTTGCCAGCCAGGGCACGGCGCAGTGGCTCGACCTTACGCATATGGCAGCAGGCTTTACGCAAAGCCACGCTGTCATAAAATCCATTCACGCCATTTTGGGCGACATATTTTTCAACCTGTGCCGCATCCGGAAAAAATATCTGCAAAGACACGCGGTAACGTTCACGCACCGTCTGCATCAGATCATAAGTTTCCTGCGGCAATCGTCCGGTGTCCAAACTGAACATCGCAATGTCAGGTTGATAGCGGTTAATCAAATCGGTCAGCAGCATATCTTCCGCGCCCATGCTGTTGGAAAATACCACTGGTGCGTGTTCACGCACGGCTTGCGACAACACGGCGACAACCTGATCAATTTTTTCTGCCAGATCAGCAGGCGTTGTCGACACACTCATTTCAACTCCGCGCCCGTGCGCGACACGCGCCTGAACAATGGATTTTTTTGATCCCATGATGATTGATAGGTCACCGAAAAATCCGTTAAACCCTTCAACGCATCATGAATATTTTTATCTGCGCGTACGGCAAAGGCATCAAACCCCACACGCTGCATATAAAAAAGTTGGTCGCGCAACACATCGCCTATCGCCCGCAGCTCCCCGCGATACCCCAATCGTGCGCGCAGATTATAGGCAATCGAATAGCCGCGGCCATCGGCAAAGCGCGGAAAATTAACGGCGATCACCGAAAATTTTTCCACCTGGCCTTGCAATACTTCTGGGCGCTCATCACTGTTTAACCACACGCCTGATTCAGCACGTGTTTGCAATAACTCGCGCTGAGCCTGCCACACTTTTAGCGGCACAATTATTTTTCCGGCAGGCATTGTTACCGCTTCTGGCGCTTCTTTCTCAGCCAAGCGCAGTACCGTCCAATCATCACCGACTACCGTTTTATTTTTAATTATCATCATGAATGCCCCTAGAATCGCGGCGTAAAATAAGGTACCGCATACGACGCGGCCACGCTGTTTTGATCCTTCAACAAACCATAGGCTTCATCATCCAGCCTGACATCCGGCACAACTGGCGTGGCGTACACGTATTCCTTAAACGGTGCCAAACCGACACGGCGCACGGTATCAATAAACCTTTCATCTTCGATGCGCTCGCGCACATACACTTGCAGCAAACGATCGATCACCTGCGGCACCTGCTGAAAGGTAAACGACGGCCCGATTACCTTCCCAATTGCGCTCTGATTGCCCTGATCCCCGCCCAGCGAAATCTGGTACCACTCGCCCCCATCCTGCTTATCCACGCCCAACACACCGATATGCCCGACATGATTATGGCCGCATGAATTCATACAGCCCGACATATTAATTTCAATTTCACCGATGTCATGTTGAAAATCCAGGCTCTCAAAACACTCTGAAATAGCCCGTGCCAAGGGAATAGAACGCGCATTCGCCAAGGTGCAAAAATCACCACCCGGGCAGCAAATAATGTCTGACAACAAACCCACGTTGGGGGTAGCCATACCCTGCGCCGCTGCGATTTTCCACAGGGTAAAAAGATCGGCCTGCCGCACATCTGCCAACACCAGATTTTGCATGTGCGTAATGCGCAGTTCGCCAAAACTGAAACGATCTGCCAAATCTGCGGCGGCATCCATCTGTATATCACTGGCATCACCCGGAGCAATAACAGTCTTCTTGAGCGACAACACCACCGCCGCATAACCCGGCACTTTATGCGGTTTTACATTGCGTTGCAGCCAATTGGCGAGAGCTTTATTTTCAGCTTTAAGCGCGGCCAATGCAGGATCATCGCCGGAAAGAGTTTCATAGGCAGGCGGCATAAAATATTTTTTTACCCGCTGCAACTCTTCAGCCGTCAACGTGCCCGAACCGTCTTTAATATCCGCCCATTCGGCGTCCACCTGACGTTTAAATTCTGCCGCACCCAGAGCCTTTACTAAAATTTTAATGCGCGCTTTATAGATGTTATCGCGGCGACCATATTGGTTATAAACCCGCATAATGGCTTCGATATAAGTCATCATGTGTTGCCACGGCAGAAAATCGCAAATCTCGCTACCGATAATCGGCGTACGCCCCAAGCCGCCCCCAACCAGCACGCGAAAACCAATTTCACCCCGGGCATTTTTTAATGCTGCCAGGCCAATGTCATGCACCTGAATGGCAGCACGATCAGTCGTTGCGCCGCTAATCGCAATTTTAAATTTGCGTGGCAAGTAAGCAAACTCCGGATGAAAAGTGCTCCACTGCCGCAGAATTTCCGCATAAGGTCGCGGATCAACTGTCTCATCTGCCGCGACACCGGCGAATTCATCCGAAGAAATATTGCGAATACAATTGCCGGAAGTCTGAATACCATGCATTTCCACTGAAGCCAAATCCGCCAGAATAGCGGGCGTATCTTCCAATTTAAGCCAGTTAAATTGAATATTTTGCCGCGTCGTAAAATGTCCGTAGCCGCGATCATATTTGCGCGCAATGTGCGCGAACATTCGCATCTGTTCGGATGACAACAAACCATAGGGCACGGCGATACGCAACATGTACGCATGTATCTGCATGTACAAACCATTCTGCAAACGCAGTGGACGGAATTCATCTTCCGTCAATTCCCCCGACAAACGCCGACGCACCTGATCACGATATTGCGCCACACGCTCGTTAACAATTTGCTGATCGTAATTGTCGTAACGATACATCTTTACGCTCCTTAATCTCTAGAAACTTTCCGTATCAGAAACTGGAATATCTGCCTCAGCCCCAATCTAGCGCTTGGATGGAGGCAATAACAACGCCGCTTCCAGTGGAAATTTTGCGCCATACTGCAAAATATGCTCGACATCGGCATCTTCATCGTGTCGTAATGCCGCGCCAATGTAAGCATGCTTGCCAGTCACGCCAACCACGATCCCGATGCGTCCGCCGCATCCATTAAACCAGGTCACCTGTTTGGGTTTGTTGTCTGTATTTGTGCTCATACTTCTATCTC
>JBEBGP010000263.1:0-5993 GCA_040081045.1 Candidatus Nitrotoga sp. | reverse complement strand
CGTTATAATCCGTTCACGATTTCATAGTATAAATCGGCATAGGCTTTGCCCAAGGCATCTCCGGAAAACAAACGCTCATAGCGTGCTCGCGCACCCAATCCGAACTTTATCGCCAAAGATATATCCTGCAACAGGAGGGACATGGCATTAGCCAGTTCTCTGGGATTTTCCGGTGGCACAACAATGCCGCTTTCTTCGTGGGTATTTACATACGAAGTCCCCGTACCAATCTCGCACGATATTTGAGGACGCCCAAACATTGCAGCTTCAACCAGAACCATTCCAAATGCTTCAGAGCGCAGATGCGAGGGCAACACAAGTGCTCTACAATCCTGCAACAAGGCAACTTTTTCTGAATTAGAAATTTGTCCGGCAAATATGACGTTTTTAGCGCCCAGTTGATTGGCAAGCTCCTTCAAGCGCGCATCTTCCGGGCCAGAGCCGGCAATTACTATTTTTGCATCAACATGAACCGCTGCCTGCACAAGTGTGTGTAATCCCTTGTAATAACGCAGCACACCGATGAATAAAAAATACGGTTCATTCCGCTCTACTTTGATACGGTTAAACACATCTGTGTCAGCTTCCTTTGAATAGGATTCCTCCACAATCCCATTGGGAATCACGCGCACTTTATCGCGTATGGACAGATTTGACAGCACAGGACTGGTACGTGCGTAAGCGGGGGAGGTGGCAATGACAACCCGCATTGATTTTAATGTTCGCCACATCAAAGGAGCATATAACGTACCCAAATTTTTCTGTCGAATTACGTCTGATTGATAGGTCAGCACTGCTGGAATTCGTGGGCGAACAACCGCATGAAGGACATCTGCAAATGGCCATGGGAATTGGTAGTGAACAATATCGGACTGCGAACATGCCCCGGCAAACCGTCTGAATGCAGTTACTCCCCCCAAGTCGCAAGATGCCGGTGCCGCCCATGACCGGGATCTAATCACCATTCCTTCCGGCCTGACAATCGTTGCTGGATAAGGCTTCGGCGACAGTGCATATACCTTGGTTTGAACGCCAAAACTGGAGGTGGCAATCGCAATCTGGCGAATGGCTTCCTGCAATCCGCCGGGAGGATCAGGGAAATAAGTGCGGTATACCTGTAAAGCCTGTAATTTTTTATCCACTTTGCCTACTGTCTTGATTTTCTATCTTCAATCGCTTCATCAAAAATCTCCATGGTTTCCCTGGCGGCCTTTGCCCAACTAAAGCGTGCTACATTCACTTTCGCACGAACTGCCAGTTCATTCCGCAACGCTTCATCTTTCAATATCTGCAACAACCCGAATGCCACCGAGTTTGTATTGTGTGGGTCAACCAGCACGCCCGCATCACCGGCGACCTCCGGCAAAGATGAACATGAGGAGGTCAACACCGGCACGCCAAATGACATCGCTTCCACCAAAGGCAATCCAAAACCTTCATACAAGGAAGGCATCGCCAAAAAGCGGGCATGCGCATACAAAGTAGATAACTGTGCCTCGCTCACATAGCCCGCTAACCGCACGGAATCCCTCAAACCCAGTGAATTGACTAAAGAAACCAAATCTACATTTCCCCATCCTTTTCCGCCTGCAATAACCAATAGCGTCTGTTTTCTGATCATTTCGTCCAGCGATGCATAGGCTTCAAGGAGCCGTCGCAAATTTTTTCTTGGCTCGAGCGTGCCTACGAACAAAAAATAAGGGCGGTCAATTCCCAAAGACTTCAATGTGTCAAAACCCAGAGGCTCGGGCAATGCAGTAGCGCCCAAATGAACCACACGGATGCGATCTTTGACCCGGGGAAATTCATTGGCGATTGCTTCGGCAGTACTGTGCGAATCCGCCATGATTCTGTCTGCCAGTCGAATCGCATCAGGCATCAAACATTGCTCGGCCAAACGATTTAACGGCCGCATGGTCTCACCCGCATATTTCCAGACCAAATCATGAATCGTTACGACTCTGGCGATTTTATTTGACAGCAATCTGGGTAGCCGATGTGTCGGCCCCCAAAATACATCCAGGTTATCTTGATTAGCCCAATAGGGAAGTTGTGTTTGCGACCACAATGTCTTGTTAGCCCGAGAATTTATTTTGGCCGTACGCACTACAACATTTGTATAAAAGGGAATACTGGTTGCCAATGATCTGGGTGCATAAAGAAAAAATTCCGATTCCGGATTGGATCGAAGGAACTCGTGAGTCATCTCTGACGCGTACCTTTCTATCCCTGTTACGACTCCGCAAAGCATCTGCGCATCAATTCCGATTCTCATATTAATACGTTTTAAAATTTTACCGTTTTTCGGATACCTTCAATAATGCCTACGCCACCCATTCACGGGTTTATAATACCACCCTTTATTCCACGCCCTGTTTTGGAGAGTACGCTTGGGGTACGTTACAATACGCTACTTCGTTTGGGTAGTAGTGTCGCGCCCTTCATTTTCCGAACAACCACCATCTACCAATATTGTGACCAAAGACCTATCTATTTTCATTCAACCAGTGATTCTCTCCGGTGGATCCGGTACACGCTTGTGGCCGCTTTCGCGGGAAAAATATCCCAAACAATTGCTTTCCCTGACCAGCAAGGAAACCATGTTGCAGGCCACAGCAGCACGCATAATTAATTTTTCCGGAGTTGTGCCAGTTGCACCAAACCCCATAGTTGTATCCAACGAAGAATATAGATTCATCACTGCGGAACAATTGCTTGAAATTGGCTTTGTCAAGCCCACACTGCTGCTCGAACCATTTGGGCGAAATACCGCACCTGCGTTAACCTTGGCTGCATTATCAGCACTCTCCGACCAAGGCAGCGACCCTATTTTGTTGGTTATGCCGGCAGATCACGTAATACGCGATAACGCGGCATTTCACTTAGCTATTCATGCTGGAGCGGCTGAAGCCATGCAGGGGGCAATTGTCACCTTCGGGATAGTTCCCGACAAACCGGAAACTGGTTTCGGATACATTGAACTTGGAGAGATTCTGCCCGGATCAGATGTCAGGATGATTGCTGCTTTCGTTGAAAAACCAGACTACGCAACGGCGCAACGCTATGTATCGGACGGCAGTCACCTGTGGAATAGTGGTATGTTCATGATGAAAGCCGGTGTTTGGATGAAAGCTATCCGCCATTTTAATCCGGAAATTGCTGCTGCCTGTGAAAATGCCTACATGCTTGCAAATCGGGATACCGATTTTATTCGCGTCAACCGGGATACTTTTTTTGATTGTCCGGCGGATTCGATCGATTATGCCGTCATGGAGCATTTAAATGACACGCCGGAATTAGGTATTCAAGCACGGGTGGTTCCGCTGAGTGCCGGATGGTCAGACGTGGGCGCGTGGGATTCAGTGTGGAATGTCTCGGCCAAAGACGCGGCAGGCAACGCTGTTCAAGGCGACGTATTGCTGGAGGACAGCAGCGATTCTTTGGTGATAGCAGATAGCCGATTAGTAGCTTGTTTGGGGCTGGATGATATTGTTGTGATTGAAACTTCTGACGCAGTATTAGTGGCAAATAAAAACAAAATGCAGCAAATTAAACAGATAGTGTCTAATTTGAAATCTGCAAATCGCACCCATACTTTAAATCATCGCAAAGTCCACCGCCCCTGGGGATACTATGATTCTATTGATGTGGGTGAGCGATTTCAGGTCAAGCGCATCGTTGTTAAACCGGGAGCCTGTCTTTCATTACAGAAACATCACCATCGTGCGGAGCACTGGGTCATAGTACGCGGCACAGCCGAAGTAACCTGCGGTGATAATGTATTTACCCTGACCGAAAATCAATCCACTTATATTCCACTGGGCGTTAAGCATCGTTTGGAAAACCCCGGGCAAATAGACCTCGAAGTTATAGAAGTTCAATCAGGCCATTATCTGGGAGAGGACGATATCATTCGCTTTGATGACAATTACGGGCGGCATCATTCCGCGCAGAACAAGTAATTGTCTTTCCATCCATGACTACCAGGAAAAAATTATTTATTACCGGTGCACAAGGCTTTGTTGGTAGCCATGCCCAACTCGCCATTACCAACCCAAATTGGCAATCCATTTTTGAACTGGTATGTATCGACATTCCTTTTGATATTACTGATCGATCATCGTTAAATAATGTTGTCTGTCAGGCGCAGCCTGATATGGTTATACATCTCGCGGCACAAAGTCATGTGCCAACTTCATTTACTGATCCCGACACAACCTATCAAGTCAATTTTTTAGGTACGCTTAATCTTTTACAGGCATTGGCTGCAAATAATTTTTCGGGACGCTTGTTGTTTGTTGGTTCAGCAGACACTTACGGCCTGGTGTCCGAAACAGATTTACCTATCCATGAAGCACAACCGCTACGCCCGCGCAATCCCTACGCTGTCAGCAAGGTAGCTGCAGAAGCATTATGTTATCAATGGTCACAAACCGGATCATTCGAAATTATCATGGCGCGACCCTTTAACCATATCGGGCCTGGACAGGGAGAAAATTTTGCAGTATCAAGTTTTGCCAAACAAGTAGCGGAAATTTCATTAAATTTGCGCGCGCCCGAAATACAGGTGGGCGATTTAAATGTAACGCGGGATTTCACCGATGTCAGAGACATCGTTGACGCTTATTTAAAATTACTCTTAAGCGGTAAATCAGGGGAAATTTATAACGTTGGCTCCGGACAAGAGCATAAAATGTCTGAAATTCTGGCCGCACTCATTCGTATAGCGGGTATATCTGCCAAGGTAAACATTGACGCTGAACGACTCAGGCCTGCCGAACAAAAACGCTTGATTTGTGATGCAAGCAAACTCAAACTGCAAACAGGCTGGCAACCGCGCAAGCAAATCAACGAAACGCTTCACGAAATTCTACAATACTGGATGGGTAAACTTAAACATGGCTAAACATGCTTTAATCACCGGCATTACCGGTCAGGATGGTGCTTATCTCGCCAAGCTCTTGCTGGAGAAGGGCTATAACGTATATGGACTGCTCGCGCGCCGCTCTACCGATACCCTATGGCGCTTGCGAGAACTGGGGATAGAGAATGATGTGCAGATGACCAATGGCGACCTGACGGATCAGGGTTCCATTACCCGTGCACTTAAAATTTCACAGGCCGGCGAGCTATACAACCTCGGTGCACAAAGCTTTGTGGCCACCTCATGGGAGCAGCCGATATTAACTGCAGAAGTGGACGGCCTTGCCGTTGCCAAATGCCTGGAAGCTATTCGTGAAGTGGATACAGGTATTCGTTTTTACCAGGCCTCCACCAGCGAAATGTTCGGGCTGATTCAAGCCGAACGCCAGGATGAGAATACCCCGTTTTATCCACGTAGCCCTTATGGTGTCGCCAAACTTTACGGACACTGGATAACCGTCAATTATCGAGAGAGTTTCAACCTGCACGCCTCCAGCGGCATTTTATTTAACCACGAATCGCCCCTGCGCGGGATCGAGTTCGTCACCCGCAAGGTGACGGATGCTGTTGCGCGTATCAAACTGGGGAAGCAAAAGGAGTTGCGTCTGGGTAATATTGATGCCAAGCGCGATTGGGGCTTTGCCGGTGATTATGTGGAAGCAATGTGGCTGATGCTACAGCAACCAAAAGCGGATGACTATGTGATCGCTACAGGCGTTACCACAACTGTGCGTGATATGTGCAGAATTGCCTTCGCTCATGTCGGGCTGAATTATGAAGATCATGTCGTGATTGATCCCAAGTTTTTCCGTCCAGCGGAAGTGGACGTGTTGCTTGGCAATCCGAACAAGGCGATGACCAAACTCGGCTGGAAACCCCAAACCAATCTGGAAACGCTAATTCAAATGATGGTTGAGGCTGATATGCGGCGCTATTAGTCTCTTATTCCAATTCTAATTGACCAAGCCTTCAATCTTGCTCCCTCATCCCAACCCTTCCCCCGAAGGGGGAAGGACTTTGCATCCCCTCTCCCTCAGGGAGAGGGATAGAGGGTGAGGGAACACTATGGC
>JBEBGP010000296.1:0-6002 GCA_040081045.1 Candidatus Nitrotoga sp. | reverse complement strand
TTCGTCTTGCCCGCCATGATGACCCCCGTTAAGAGTTGTATAAGCACCATGGCAATTATACTCTAATCTGTAATTGTTTTACTGGAACGAACTACTAGTAGCTTAATCAGAACTTTGAATTTTTAGAAGTGCCCTAATTCAGTTTGGCTAAATGTGTAAACAATGCCAGCCGCTCAGTTAATTCACGCGTAGAATTCAAGAAAGCAATTTTTTGGTCGGAAGGAATCGGACTGGCATCCGGCAAAACTACGCGCATCGGATCACGATGTTGACCGCCCACCATAAATTCGTAATGTAAATGCGGCCCACTGACCAACCCTGTCATGCCAACATAACCAATCACCTCACCCTGGGTAACTTGCTGTCCGCGCCGCGAGGCTGGCGCAAACTGCGACAGATGGGCATAAACCGTTGTGTAACCACCCGCATGACGAATCTTGACAACATTGCCATACCCGCCTTGTTTGCCGACAAAACCAATTGTGCCATCAGCAGTAGTCTTTACCTTGGTGCCGGTTGGCGCGGCATAATCCACTCCGTTATGTTTACGCCACTTGGCCAGCACCGGGTGAAAACGAGACAGCTTAAACCCCGAGCTCACTCGTGAATACTCCAATGGCGAGCGCAAAAATGCCCGTATCATGCTGCGCCCTTCCGGCGTGTAATATTTGCCTGAACGACTATCATTGCCTTGAAAATATACAACCTTATGGCTTGTTCCTTGGTTAACAAACTCGGCCGCCAGTACGCGCCCAGACCGCGTCGGCTCGCCATTGCTGTAATTCATTTCATAAATCACGCTGAATTTATCGCCTTTGCGCAGATCCCGGTGAAAATCCAGCCCTCCCCCGAATATTTCAGTCATCTGGTAAGCAATTGATTCGGGCAACCCCGCTGCATCCGTTGCGGCAAATAACGAGCTTTCAATTTCTCCACTGCGCAAAAGCAAACGTTGCTCCATTTGTGCCGGTAAGGTATGTGTTGAAAACCCATCCGCCTTACGCTCGATAACAACCTGATTGCCGATTCTGTCCAAATATCTAAGTGCGACAAAGCTGCCATCCGCCTGCATTTCGGCCTGCACCGATTTTCCAACCGGCAATTGGCGCAAAGAGGCTGTGGCAGGAGCATTGTCCAAATAAGCACTGACCGCTGCGTCATTTATATCCATGCGTCGCAGCAAATCTGCCACTTTATCGCCGCGTTGCACATATTCATTGCGCCAGAACAGTGAGGCGCGCACTTCATCCGCAGATGTCTGGCTATCATCCGGCAACGAAATATCTTTCAGCACCATTTGTAATGTCGCAGGAGTTTCAGTCTGCGGGGAAACAATACCAAGGGCAGTCACCACTCCCAGCAACGGAATACTGGAGAGTGTAACAATCCAGCGCAATATTAATTTGTGTTTGTGTAAGTTCATATTTTTGGCAAAATGATGTGTATCCCGGCCTCGCCTATGCTGTAAGAAACTGTCTGCGATAAAATTGGCCGGTATTGTAATCTTCCCGTAAAACTATACCAATTAAAAGTAAAGCCCATCCTGGAGACTCGAATCCGCCATGCAGAGCGATTTGATTTCGATAAATCATTTGAATTCAGTGGGGTGTACCAACATCGCGGGCGATATCCGCATCCGCGTTAACCATGGCCATAACCTGCTCCACAGGTACACGCAGCAATTCGCTGATGTCCCTATAATCATCCGGCAGAGCGGTATCATCCCATCCGCTGGCAGAATGACGCGCCAGATTAACGGCCAATTCAACATTGCGCACACGCGGTTCTTTTGTTCCGGAATCATTCATCAGTCTCAACAATAACTCCGGCAGATGCCACTGCACAGCCAGTTCTTTTTGCAGCTCGATCAATGCAAATCCCAACACCTGCTCTTGGGCATGGCGACTGCGCAATGTCCTGTCCTTTTCCCGAATAGCATTAATTTCGAGCATCTTGTCCGGTGCAAAACACCACATTAAAATCTCGGCGATATCGTGCAATAACGTGGCAACGCGCACCTCTTCAAAGTGCAGGTCATGCAATTGCAGCGCCCAGTCTTTGGCGAATTCGGAAGCGCGATGCGAGCGATGTATCACACGCAACATCGGTGCGAGCGCCATGATATGCATTTTGAACATTTCTTCAATTAACGGTTGCGGAGCAACATTGTTGAAAACCGGTTCAAGACCAAGCATCAGCAATGCCTGATGAACCTGGATAACCTCGGTGGTTTGCGCCCGCCTCTTGTGCGTTTGCAAATAACGCAAGAGCTTTACCGTCATGATGGGATCGCGTGCAATGACCTCAGCAACCGAATGCGCGTTCAACTTTTTATCATCTGCGCGCAACGCAGCCAAGTCACGGGCAGTCTGCCTTAAAACCGGCAGATCCGCACGAGTAAGTGCAGATACCCAATATTCCAGTCCTTTAGCCTCTGGCATATATATTATCCATCCCGTGAATTAACCTATCCCCTAACCAAACGGAGGCGCCCGACTTCAGAAAATCTGCCGCGCCGCCGCCCAAGCCATAAAACCCCTGCTATATTACATGCCAGCCGTGCTGTGCCATAAAACAAAGTATGGCTATAAAGTGATTGTTATTGACAGGTGACATGATGAATATCGCCAAAAAGTTCAATCATCAACAGGGGTCATTTGCCTTATTGTTCGGCAGGGAGCATTTGTAGGTCTGAGATGCGCTTGCCTAATAGGCGATGCCCTGGTCGCGCAAATATTCTTCGTACGTGCCGTGGTAGTCAGTTACACCTTTTTCGTTGATTTCCATAATGCGCGTTGCAAGTGACGAAACAAATTCGCGGTCATGGCTTACAAAAACTAACGTACCTTTATATTCCAGCAATGCGGTATTGAGTGATTCGATAGATTCCATATCCATGTGGTTGGTAGGCTCATCCATCAACAAAACGTTGGGCTTCTGCAACATCAGCTTGCCAAATAACATGCGGCCCTTTTCACCACCTGAAAGGATTTTTACATTTTTCTTTACATCATCTCCCGAAAATAACAAACGCCCCAATGTGCCGCGCACAACTTGATCATCGTCATTAGGGCCGCGCCAGTAAGTCATCCAGTCGGTTAAATTCTGATCTCTGGTAAATTCGTGAGCATGATCCTGCGCGTAGTAGCCCAGTTTGGCTTTATCAGTCCATTTAATGGTACCTGTGTCCGGTGTCAGATCACCCGCCAGGCAACGGAGCAGGGTTGTTTTGCCAATGCCGTTTGAGCCGATAATGGCGACTCTTTCGCCCGCATCAAAACGAAAATTGACGTTGGAGAACAGGTTGCGATCAAATCCCTTGGACATTTTTTGTACTTCAACCGCGGTGCGGTGCAATTTTTCGCGCTCGTCATATTCAAAGCGTATAAATGGATATTGGCGGCTGGACGGCTTGATATCCTCCACTTTGATTTTCTCGATCTGACGCGCGCGTGAGGTGGCTTGCTTGGCTTTGGAAGCGTTGGCAGAGAAGCGGGCGACGAAGGCTTTTAATTCGGCAATTTTCTCTTTGGCTTTGGCATTGTCAGATTGCTGCTGTGCACGGGCCTGGGTCGAAGCAAACATGTAGTCGTCGTAAGTGCCCGGGTAAACGGTGATCCTTCCAAAATCCAGATCGGCCATGTGGGTACAGACGCTGTTTAGAAAATGGCGATCGTGCGAGATGATAACCATCGTTGAGTTGCGCGCATTGAGCAGGTTTTCCAGCCATCGAATAGAGTTGATGTCCAGATTGTTCGTGGGTTCGTCCAGCAGCAAAATGTCCGGATCAGAAAACAGGGATTGTGCCAGGAGCACACGCAGCTTGAAGCCTGGAGCCACTTCGCGCATGAGTCCCTGATGTAGTTCTATAGGAATACCCACGCCCGCCAATAATTCCCCCGCGCGTGCTTCGGCTGTATAACCATCATATTCGGCCACCGTTGCTTCCAGATTCGCGGCGCGCATGTAATCTTCTTCCGAGGCATCGGGGTTGGCATAAATTGCATCACGTTCAGACAATACTGCCCATAATTCAGTGTGCCCCATCATCACCACGTCGAGGACGCGCATGTCTTCAAAGGCAAACTGATCCTGGCGCAACTTACCCAGTCGCTCGCCCCTATCCAGCATAACTTCACCGGAGCTCTGTTCAAGGTCTTTGCCAAGAATTTTCATGAAGGTTGATTTGCCACAGCCATTGGCACCGATTAAGCCATAGCGATTTCCGTCGCCAAATTTGACCGACACATTTTCGAACAGCGGCTTGGCGCCGAATTGCATGGTGATGTTTGCAGTGGAAAGCATGGAATGACCAGAAAGACCTGAAAAATAAAGGCGCACATTCTAACACTGTGTACGACGAGGGCGTAATATCGATGGCGTATGGGTTTAAATTCGCTTTAAATTTTCACATGTGGATCGAGATTGGACAGACCAAACTTTATGACAGCACTGATTGTGTGTTGGGAATAGAGGCAGACTGGATGGAGCGATCGTTTGTTATTCAACGGCCTTGACTGTGTGCCCGTCCCGGTGAGTTTCCCTCACGACTGCCGGGCCGGACACTAACGCACCTACTACTGCAGAATTTCAGGCTCGACGAGCATTGCCAATTGCGCAAGCGATTCCTGCCAGCCGAGATAGCACATTTCCACGGGAATCACGTCTGGAATGCCTTCCTGCACGACGCTTAGGTCGGTACCACATGAAACCGGCTTAAGCGAAACGGTGACCTGCATGACCCCAGGCAGATTTGGGTCATCAAACTTGTCGGTATATCGCAGACGCTCGTCTGGTATGAGCTCGAGGTATTCACCGCCAAACGAATGACTGTATTGCGTTGTGAAGTTGGTGAATGACATTTTGAATGTCCCGCCAACCTTCGGTTCCATGTGGTGAACCGTACAGGTAAAACCATGCGGAGGAATCCATTTGGCCATGGCTTCTGGCGTGGTAAATGCTCGATATACGCGTTCTGGCGGAGCTTTCAGTACTCGGTGAAGACGAACAGTGCTTGTCATGATATTGCTCTCCTTTTTCGTTTGAATTAACGTCATTTTCTACGCGCTGTATGGGTTCGGCTTTCTATTGCTATAGGCGCCCAACGTAGAGCTAACCGGCATGCGGGAGGGCGAGAGGATTTGGTTCTGATGCCCAACGTTTGAGTTAAGCGGCGGCCCGTCAGGGCCGTCCGCTTCAACGAATGGGTTAGGCCGCACCATCACGGGACCTGCCGCTATTGATGGCAAGTTGAGCAGAGAATGCGCGCACGTAGGCAGGCCTTGCTTCGCCACGCTCTATATAGGCAGCCAAATTCGGGTACCCGCCCAGAATGCCAGATGCCCTCAGCCTTAACATTACCGACACCATCATCAGGTCACCGGCACTAAAGGCACCATCTAACCAATTTTCATCTCCCAGACGCCGGGAGAGTTGGTCAAGCCTGACTCGTACGCGATTCTCGACCAGAGGCAGGCGCTCCCAACGCCAGGGCTTATCACCCTCGAGAAGTTTGGCGTTTTTGAGCTCCAGAATCGGCGGCTCCACTGTATTTAGTGATGCAAATATCCAACTTATCGCGCGCGCCCTCGCATTGCCTTCTGTCGGGAGTAAGCCCGCGTAACGCTCAGCGATATGGAGCACGATCGCCCCTGATTCGAATAGGACGAGATCACCTTCCTCATAAGTCGGAATCTGCCCGAAAGGATGGAGCGCCAAGTGAGGAGCTTCTTTCATCGCACTGAACGAAATCGGTCGAACCTCATAAGGTTGGCCCACCTCTTCAAGCGCCCAGCGGACGCGCGTATCACGCGCCAAGCCCTTGCCCCCGTCGGGTGACCGTTCAAATGCAGTAATGGTGATGGGCATTGTGGTGCTCTGCCAGAAGTGCTCGGTTAGGAATTTGAGTGCGGCCTAACGGGTCGGAGTTAAGGAGCACCCCCGAGGCGAGCGTGCCAGCAGGGTTTTGGGCTGGCACGTCGCACGAGTGGGGCTTGCCGTGC
>JBEBGP010000226.1:0-6066 GCA_040081045.1 Candidatus Nitrotoga sp. | reverse complement strand
GTACCCTATCATCACCTATGACTTTGCCTTCAGCGGGCGCGGCAAAATCAACGCCGCTTTTGACGCGCAACATCTCAGCCCCAATATCGTGCTCACCGCAATTGACGCGGACGTGATTAAAACTTATGTCGAGCTGGGCTTGGGTGTGGGCATACTGGCGCAAATGGCCTTTATTCCAGAGCGCGACAAACATCTGCGTATGATCGATACTTCGCATTTATTCAAAACCAGCACCACCCGCATCGCTATTCGCGGCAACGAACATCTGCGCGGCTATGCTTATCGTTTTATAGAATTGTTTGCGCCGCATCTAACAAAAGCTGTGGTGGATAAGGCAATGGACAGGTAGCCAGTTTAATTTCACGCCAGACCGCAAAAACATAATTTGGAAAAACAGATGGAAGTTTGCTTTTATCACCAAATAAGTAAAAAATAATGTCTTGTACAATTTCACTTTTCGCGGTGTCAACTTCTCAAGCTCGCCAGAGCTTAGAGAATTGCCTACCTTTGGTGCTACCCAATTATTAAAGTTGTTCTTGTCTAAATCAGTCAACAATTCTAAATAAATAACAAGGAATCCTGAAAATGAACGAACAAGGAATGCACAAGAAATCCCCCCTCTTTTCACAATTTTATGTTCGGCAAAAACTCCGTGGCAACACACTCGCCCTGGCGTTAATGGTCACTGCTGCTCCGCCGGTGCAGGCATTCGAATTTGGCGGCGAATCAACCGATGGTTCCAGCGCGATTACGGGCAGTTTTGACACCACCCTTTCTCTGGGCGCATCCATGCGCATGAGTGATCGTGATCCAACCCTGGTGAGTATTGCCAATGGCGGCACCAACCGCGATCCCAACTCGGATGATGGCAATTTAAACTACGACAAAAACGACATTTTTTCTGCCGCGATCAAAGCCACGCATGAGCTGGATTTACGCCGCGATAATTTGGGCTTCTTCGGACGTGCATCGTATTTCTATGACCAAGCCGTGATGAGCAAAGATGAATTAGATTCTCACGCAGAAGATCGCTCCGGACGTAACTTCCGATTGCTCGATGCGTATCTGCGCGGCAATTTCAATGTCGGTGAACGTAACCTTAATGTGCGCGCGGGTAAACAAGTAGTCAGCTGGGGGGAAAGCACATTTATCCAAAATGGGATCAATGTAATCAACCCGATTGATGTATCCAAACTACGCATCGCGGGCGCGGAATTAAAAGAAGGCTTGCTGCCAACCGGCATAATTTGGGCTTCGCAAGAAGTCACCGACAGCCTCACCATAGAGGGCTACGTGCAAACCAACTACAAAAAAACCCAGCTCGATCCACGCGGCACATTTTTCAGCACCAATGATTTTGTCGCTGATGGAGCAAGCGTGGCATTCACGGGATTTGGGCGACGCAATGATGGACATGGCGCAACGGGAACTTTCCCTGCTATAGCTACCGCTCAACTTATTGCCCCGCGCTCGGCAGATCGCGAGGCAGCTAACGACGGCCAGTATGGTTTAGCTCTGCGTACCTTAACTAAAAGCAATACCGAACTAGGCTTGTATGCCATGAACTACCACAGCCGCACACCTTTTGTTTCAGGCAAACGTGGAGGAGTGACTGCACCGGGCGGGATGACAACCTTACCGTCTTGCACAGTATTTGATGTGCCCACTTTTGGCGCAGTATTTGCGGGTAATCCTGCCAACACAGCCACAGCGACGACAGCAGCTTGTAATGCAGCCGCAGCTCGTGGCGGGGCAGGCAGTTACTTTGTCGAATACCCTGAAGACATTAAGCTGTATGGTTTAAGCTTTAGTACCGAAGGGCCACTGGGTATCGCCTTGCAGGGTGAGCATTCCTATCGCCCCAATCAACCCATACAACTACCCTCGGCTGAATTACTGCTGGCTTCTTTGGGGCTTGCCAATCAATTAACCAGCACCACCCCCACGACAGCCGCAGGAGTAGCTTACGGCACTGAAATCTCCGGCTATCGTCGGGTTGAAATGCACCAGACCCAGGTTACTGCCACTAAAGTCTTTGGCCCCACCCTGGGTGCCGAGCAACTGGTGACTTTGGGTGAAGTGGGCTTTACCTATCTCAATTTGCCGGACAACCTCAAGTTTGCCGGAGCGGGTGTGCATCTACCGCAACTTGGTTCCAGCAACTCCACGGCTTTCGGCTCAAATTCTACCGATGGCTTCATGACCAGCACTTCCTGGGGCTATCGTTTGTTGGGTCGCATGGACTTCCCCGATGCAGTATTGGGTGCAAACCTATCGCCGCGCCTGGCTTTTTCACATGACGTGAAGGGAGTTAGCCCGACTTTTAACGAAAGTATCAAAACTGCCACACTCGGCCTGGGTATGAATTTCCGCCAAAACTGGCAGGCAGATATTTCTTACACGGCATTCTTTGGCGGTAAAACTTATTCGGGTACGGATGTACCAAGCGCACAGAGTGGGCCGTTACCAACAGGTCAACCCGCCACCTACGCTTCCAGCTCTAACCCCCTTAAAGACCGCGACTTTCTTTCGATGAACATCAGTTACGCATTTTGAGTTTAGGCAAAAATCAAATCCAATAAATAAACACTCTCCCAAGAATATCAATCAGGAGTATCAATCATGATGATGAAAAACAAAATCACGCTTGCTTCCGCATTGTTGGCAATGACACTGGCCAGCTCGCTCACGCTCGCTGCCGTCACCGCGGATGAAGCGGCAAAATTAGGCAACAGCCTCACCCCGCTGGGCGCAGAAACCGCAGGCAACGCCGCGCGAACCATACCGGCATGGAGTGGCGGCTTAACCAAGCCACCCGTTGCACACAAAGAAAACCAGCATTACACCGATCCATACGCGGATGACAAACTGTTATTCGTCATTACCGCCGCCAATATGGAAAACCACAAGGCTCACCTCTCGCCCGGGCAGATAGCCTTGCTGAAAAAATATCCCTCCTGGGAAATGCATGTGTATCCCACGCGACGCAGCGCGGCTTTCCCGCAAGGCCACTATGATGAAACGATAGCGAACGCCACGCGCGCAAATTTGAAAGCGGGGGGTAATGGCATTAGCGGCACGATCGGCGGCATTCCCTTCCCCATCCCCAAGGATGGCATGGAGGTCATCTGGAATCATCTCGCACGTTACCGTGGTGATACCTATGCCATGAATTGGGTTCAGGCAGCCGTCATGCGCGACGGAACTTATACCCCTGTGCGTTTTGAATATGAATATGATTTCCACTACGGCAATCTGTCCAAACCCGTGTCAGCGCGCGAGGACAACAAGTTGCTCAATTTTCTGCAAACTGTGACTGCACCCGCACGTCTAGCCGGGCAGATCCTGTTGGTATATGACACGGTCGATCAGATCGATCAGCCGCGTCAGGCCTGGACATATAACCCCGGTCAGCGCCGCGTACGGCTTGCACCCAATATCGCCTATGACAATCCCGGCACGGCTGCGGATGGCCTGCGTACCAACGATGATTTCTTCATGTTCAACGGCGCGATCGATCGTTACAACTGGCAGCTGATCGGCAAGCAGGAGTTGTATATCCCTTATAACTCTTACAAGCTCACTGGCAACACGTTGAAGTATGCTGACGTGCTTAAATCCGGTCACATCAATCCGAATCACGCCCGCTATGAACTGCATCGCGTATGGGTGATCGAGGCGACACTCAAGGAACGCACTAGCCACATCTACAAACGCCGCACTTTTTATATAGACGAAGATTCCTGGATGATCGCGGTAGCCGATAAATACGATATGCGCAATGAACTATGGCGTGTATCCGAAGCGCACAACATTAATTTTTACAACTTGCCGATGACCTATCCGACGCTGGAAGTGCATCATGATCTGCAATCCGGACGCTATCTCGCCATGGGATTACGCAATGAAGAGTCCAAGGTGTACAGTCCCATCCAGCGCAGTGCTGGCGACTTCTCACCGGCCGGGCTGCGTAATTTGGGAACGCGATAAAAATACGCGCCAGGTCTCCGGTTACGTGTCATAAGGAGAGGCTCCTTAAACAACCCATGCAAAAAAACCTCTCCTTACCACACCTTCTATGTATCTTTTTTCTCGCCGCATTTACTCTCCCCGCTTTCGCTGTTGAGCCGCAATCAACCCTGACGATTCATTCCGATAAGCTGCTCTTGTTGGATGCCACCTATGCCGGCAAAAATATTATCGCGGCGGGTGAGCGCGGCACGATTTTAATGTCGAGTGACGAAGGCCACACCTGGCAACCTGCCGCCTCACCCACACCCATGACATTAACCGCGATAACCTTTATTGATAAGCAACACGGCTGGGCAGTCGGCCATGATGCAGTGATTCTCAGCAGCAATGATGGCGGTAAAAACTGGCAACAAAATTTTGCCGCGCCTGAGAAGCAAATGCCGCTGCTGGATGTATGGTTTGAAAATAGTCACACAGGCTTTGCCGTCGGTGCGTATGGCTCTTTTTATCAAACCCAGGATGGCGGGCGCACATGGCAAGCACGCAAAATTCTGGCGGATGATATGCACATCAACACCCTCGTCGGTGGCGCGGATGGAAAAATATTTCTCGCCGGGGAAACCGGCTTGATGGCTCGTTCGCTCGACTATGGAAAAAATTGGCAGGCGCTGAAATCACCCTATGCCGGCTCGTTCTTTGGCGCACTGCGTTTGCACGACGACACTCTGCTTGCCTTTGGTTTACGTGGGCATATTTTTCGCTCAACTGACTTTGGTTTGCATTGGACTGCCGTACCTGCCGCCACAAAATCCAGCCTGATGGGCGGCAGCATGCTGGCAGATGGCACGGCTGTAATTGTGGGATATGACGGACTGATATTGATAAGCAAGGATCAGGGTCAAACATTTTCCCAGCTGCACACCCCAACACGCAAAGCACTGGCTGCCGCGTTAGGCACAACAACCAATCAATTACTCCTGTTTGGCGAAGCGGGTGTCGCCAGTCAGATGTTAAACGAATAAATTAACGCCCAGGATATGCCCACCAAAAAATGAATCTGCTCCCTTTCATTCATACCCTCGCGCACCTCATATTTTCCAATAGGCGCACGCTGTTGACTATTTTTTCACTTGTCACACTCGCACTCGGCTACTCAGCCACCCAACTGCGCGTGGATGCCGGTTTCAATAAAATGATTCCGCTGCAACATCCATATATGAAAACTTTCGTCCACTATCAGCAAACATTTGGCGGTGCAAATCGCGTGCTGGTGGTACTCATGCAAAAAAATGGCGACATTTTTAACCCGGATTTTTTTAGCCACTTAAAGCAGGTCACCGACGATGTATTTTTTATTCCCGGGGTCGATCGCGCTACCGTAACCTCGTTGTTTACTCCCAATGTGCGCTTTATTGAAGTGGTAGAAGAAGGCTTTGCCGGTGGTAACGTCATCCCGGCAAATTTTGGCGGCACGACGGAAGACTTGGAAACCGTGCGTAAAAATATTTTGAAATCCGGCACCGTGGGACGGCTCGTTTCCAATAATTTTAACGGCGCATTGGTCAGTGCCAATTTACTGGAGATCGATCCCAACACCGGCTCCAAACTGGACTATCAAGCTGTTGCAAAGCAGCTGGAAGACATCCGTAGCAACTACCAAAACGATAAAATTGATGTGCACATTATTGGTTTTGCCAAGGCGGTGGGTGACATCAGCAATGGCGCGCGCGGCGTAATCGTATTTTTCGCGCTGGCGTTTATCATCACCACACTGCTGCTTTATTTGTATACCGGCTCCACCAAACTTACTCTGCTCGCCCTGATTTGCGCACTCATACCGGTGATCTGGCTGCTGGGGCTGCTGCCCGTTATCGGTTTTGGCATCGACCCCATGTCGATACTTGTCCCCTTTCTCATCTTTTCAATCGGGGTCAGCCACGCAGTGCAAATGACCAACGCCTGGAAACTGGAAGTGATGCAAGGTGCGGACGGACTCACTGCCGCCCACCGCGCATTCGGCACACTATTCATTCCCGGCTCGGTAGCCTTGCTGACCAACGCTTTGGGCTTCATGGTCATCATGCATATAAAAAT
>JBEBGP010000131.1:0-6067 GCA_040081045.1 Candidatus Nitrotoga sp. | reverse complement strand
CAAATTGCCTTGCGTGACACCTACTTTATTGAGCGCAAGCTTTATCCAAATGTGGATTTTTATTCGGGTATTGTGTTGCGCGCATTGGGCATACCAACCAATATGTTCACCGTTATTTTTGCGGTCGCCCGCACTATCGGCTGGGTTTCGCAATGGAATGAAATGATCTCGGACAGTGAGCGCAAGATAGGTCGCCCGCGCCAGCTTTATCAAGGCGCAATACAGCGTGATTATGTGCCGCCAGAAAAAAGATAACAGCTGGAGTATGTTTTGAGCCCTACCGCCCCCAAAATATGGACGTTGACGGAAGTGCAAGCATCTTTCCAAAGTACGATTATGGGTACGCTGGGGCTGGTGATAGAAGTGTGCAATGATGAAATGCTGCATTTAAGCATGCCCATTTCCAAGCTAACACTCCAGCCATTTGGCTTGCTGCACGGTGGCGTGACTATGTTGCTGGTGGAATCAGCGGCCAGTTTTCATGCCTGTTGGGGCGTGGATTTGAACGAAAAATATCCGGTGGGCATTGAGATTAATGGCTCCCATTTAAATTCTGCGAGTAGTGGGCATGCCCGGACAGTCGCGAAAGTTTTACGCAGATCAAGGTCGTTGATCGTGCATGAGGTGGAGGTTGTGCATGCAGAAAGTGAGCGTACATTGTGCGTGGGGCGAGTGACTAACTTTTATAAAACTATCAAACGGGAATAACCTGTGGCCTCGATAATGAAAACCATGCAAGGAAGCTCTGTGTTGTTCGGCGCAAATGCACCTTTTGTTGAAGGGTTGTATGAAGCTTATCTGGCCGATCCTGCGTCTGTGGCAGAAGAGTGGCGCGCATATTTTGACGCTTTGCAATTATCCGAAAAACCCACCCGGGATGTGGCGCATTCGCCCATACAAAAAATGTTTGCGGCATTGCCTGCACGATCTGGCAGCGCGATTTCCACCAATATCAGCCTTGAGCGCAAGCAGGTTTCTGTGTTGCAGATGATTAATGCGCACCGTTTTATGGGCGTGCGGGTGGCGAATCTCGACCCATTAAACCGCCATGCGAAACCGGATGTGCCGGAGCTGAGTCCCGCGCATTATGGTTTGACAGAAGCAGATATGCAGACCACGTTTGAAACGGGATCTTTGGTCGGTGCGGATCGTATGACGCTGCATGAAATTGTGGAGTTGTTGCGACAAACGTATTGCGGCAGTATCGGCGCGGAGTATATGTACATCAACGATTTGTCAATCAAGCGTTGGGTGCAGAATCGATTGGAGGGTGCGCGCGGCAAACCCGGTTTTGTGAAAGCACAACGTCGCCGAATTTTAGAGCGGCTTACTGCCGCAGAAACGCTGGAGCGATATTTACACACCAAATATGTCGGGCAAAAACGTTTTTCCCTGGAGGGAGGCGACACTTTAATTCCCTTGCTGGATCATTTGCTGCAGCGTGCCGGTAGCCAGCATGTGCGTGAAACTGTGATAGGCATGGCGCATCGCGGACGGCTGAATGTGCTGGTGAATACATTGGGTAAATTGCCGCGTGATTTGTTTGCTGAATTTGAAGGCAAACATAATCATGCGTTGCGCTCGGGTGATGTGAAATATCATCAGGGGTTCTCTTCCGATATTGCCACGCCAGGCGGAGCCATGCATTTGACGTTGGCATTTAATCCTTCACATCTGGAAATTGTGAATCCGGTGGTGGAAGGCTCGGTGCGTGCTCGTCAGCATCGCCGGGGCGATAGGGATGGCAGGGAGGTGCTGCCGGTGTTGCTGCACGGAGATGCGGCTTTTTCCGGGCAAGGAGTGGTGATGGAAACATTAAATCTGTCACAGACTCGCGGTTATCGGACAGGCGGTACAGTGCATATCATTATCAACAATCAAATAGGATTTACCAGTTCGGATGCGCGTGATTCGCGTTCCACTTTGTATTGCAGTGATGTGGCAAAAATGATTGATGCGCCGATATTTCACGTGAATGCAGATGACCCGGAAGCGGTGTTGCTTATTGCAGAAATGGCACTGGATTATCGTATGGAATTCGGCAGGGATGTGGTGATCGATTTGGTGTGCTTCCGCAAGCTTGGGCATAATGAGCAGGATGAGCCGCTGGTCACGCAGCCTTTCATGTATTCCTATATCAACAAGCATCCCGGCACGCGTTTGCTGTACGCGGAGAAATTAATTGCGGAGGGGGTCATCCAGCAAAACGAACCGGACGAAATGATTGCTGATTATCGGCAAGCGATGGATGCAGGCAACAATCCAATTCAACCTGTACTGACAAATTTTCATACAGAGCACGCGGTCAGTTGGACCATTTTTAAAGATGACGTGCCGTGGGATGTGCCGGTTGATACGGGTGTGCCACTGAAAAACCTGCAGTTCATGGCGCAACGTTTGTCCTACGTGCCGGAGAAATTTAAACTGCATTCGCGGGTAGAAAAAATTATCGCTGACCGCAGGGCAATGGGACGGGGCGAGTTGGATTTGGATTGGGGCATGGCTGAAAATCTGGCCTATGCCAGCCTGTTGGTGGAGGGTTATCCCATACGTTTATCCGGGCAGGATTGTCGACGCGGCACTTTCTTTCATCGACATGCCACTTTACATGACCAGAATCGGGTGGACTGGCGGACGGGTGAATATACTTCCCTGCAAAACATTTCCCCCCCCAATTTAAAGTTGCGCGGACAGGCTGATTTCATCGTGATTGATTCCATATTATCCGAGGAAGCGGTGTTGGCTTTTGAATATGGCTACGCGAGTGCAGAGCCGAATTCGCTGGTTATTTGGGAAGGGCAATTTGGTGATTTTGCCAATGGCGCGCAAGTGGTGATCGATCAATTCATTGCCTCGGGTGAGGCCAAATGGGGGCGCAAGTGCGGGCTGGTGATGCTGCTGCCACACGGGTATGAAGGCATGGGTCCGGAACATTCGTCGGGGCGCATTGAACGATATTTGCAGCTATGCGCGGACTACAATATTCAAGTGTGCGTGCCCTCCAATTCCGCGCAAATGTTTCATTTACTGCGTCGGCAAATGTTGCGTAAAACCAGAAAACCATTGATTGTTTTTACACCCAAGAGCCTGTTGCGCAGCAAAGATGCGGCTTCTCCTTTGGCGCAACTAACGGATGGAAAATTCCATCCCGTGATGGCCGAAGTGGATGCAATAGAGGCCAATGGGGTTCGCCGTATAATCGTGTGCAGCGGAAAAATTTATTACGAATTGCTGGCCGCGCGCCGCACGCGCGCAATCAAAGATATGGTGATTATCCGGCTGGAGCAGTTGTACCCATTCCCGCATGTTGATTTTGAAGCGCAAGTGGCGGCGTACCCCAACGCGGGGGAGGTAGTATGGTGCCAGGAAGAGCCGGGCAACCAGGGTGCGTGGCATCGAATTCAGCATTATTTATTGCGCCATTTGCGGCGCGGTATGCGGCTGGATTATGCGTTGCGGCCTTCTTCCGCCTCGCCTGCTGCGGGTTATTTATCCGTGCATACAGAACAACAAAAGGCGGTAATCGATGCCGCATTCCGTAACGATCTCGATCAAAAACCAGGAGTACAACATCATGCTAATTGAAGTCAAAGTACCGCAGCTTTCCGAATCAGTATCCGAAGCGACCTTGCTCACATGGCACAAAAAAGCAGGTGAGGCCGTGGCCGAGGGCGAAAATTTGATTGATCTTGAAACTGATAAGGTTGTGCTTGAGTTACCCGCAACAAAAGCGGGTGTGCTGACTAAAATTATCAAGCAGGATGGCGAGCAGGTCACCAGCCTCGAAGTGATTGCGATAATTGATACGGATGCCAAGGCCAGCGTGACCAGTGCTGCAACAGGCATCAAGGCTTCAGCAGTCAAGGTATTGAACGAAAAAACAGCCAGTGCTAAGGATGTTGCCCAGCCCGTTGCCAAAATCAAAGTGGACAGCAAGCCGCAATCGACCGTTACTGTTAGGGAAGCTGAGCCGGCAGTTGCCGCTGTGGCTATGCCATCTACAGCAGGGCGTATTGAACAGCGCGTGCCGATGACGCGCATCCGCCAACGCATCGCCGAACGGTTGCTGCAATCACAACAAAATGCCGCCATACTCACCACGTTCAACGAGGTGAATATGCAGTCAGTAATTGAGTTGCGTAATCGCTATAAAGAATTATTTGAAAAGAAGCATGGCATTAAGCTCGGTTTTATGGCGTTCTTTGTGAAAGCCGCTGTCAGTGCATTGCAAAAATTTCCGGTGGTCAATGCATCGGTAGATGGCACGGATATTATTTATCACGGCTACTACGACATCGGCGTGGCCATTGGTAGCGAGCGTGGCTTGGTGGTGCCGATTATTCGCGATGCGGACAAGCTGTCGCTGGCCGATATTGAAAAACAAATCGCTGAATTTTCTGCGCGCGGCAAAGAAGGAAAAATTACATTGGCAGAATTAACCGGCGGCACCTTTTCTATTTCGAATGGTGGCGTATTTGGCTCTATGCTCTCCACCCCCATCATCAATCCGCCGCAAAGCGCAATTCTGGGCATCCACGCCACCAAAGACCGGCCCGTTGCAGAAAATGGCCAAGTCGTTATCCGCCCGATGAACTACCTGGCATTGTCTTATGATCACCGCATTGTCGATGGTCGTGATGCGGTTTTATTTCTAGGCGCGATCAAAGAGTATTTGGAATTCCCGGGGCAGGGTTTGCTGGATTTATGAAGTTTTAGGCCGTGGTTGTTGCCGATTCATCAGCTTTGCAATCACGCACCGTCACTTCATCTTTGCCGCTTTGTTCTCCTTTCTAACGCGAACTGGGATAACCGCCTGGAACGGATTGTCCGGTTTAACCCAAAGTTCTCTGTAAAAGAAAGCAGCTACAATACGGCACTTGTTTTTCAGCGTTTCCTGCGATGCAAACAGACGATTTTAATTTTCCCCTGCCCGAACATTTGATTGCGCAGTTCCCGCCTGCGGAACGTGGTGATAGTCGTTTATTGCACTTGTGCGGCGCGCAAATAGGGGATCGCCGCTTTAGAGATTTACCCGGTATATTGCGCAAAAATGATGTGTTGGTGTTGAACGATACGCGTGTATTAAAGGCGCGCTTATTTGGTGTGAAAGCCAGCGGGGGGCGTGTGGAGGTATTAATTGAGCGGCTGCTCGATATACATCAGGTGCTGGCGCAGGTACGCGCCAGCCATGCGCCCAAGCCGGGTAGTGAATTAATTCTGGCGGAATGTCTTACGGTGAAAGTAGGCGAGCGCGCAGGGGAATTTTTTCGTTTGCACTTTGCCAGCACGGTCAATGTGGTGGAGCTGTTGGAGCAATACGGTCAATTGCCGTTGCCACCTTATATTACACGTACGGCTGATGTAACAGACGAAGCGCGCTACCAGACAATTTTTGCGCGGCAACCGGGTGCAGTGGCGGCACCCACAGCCGGACTGCATTTTAACGATGCCATGCTCGCCGCTATCCGCGATATGGGTGTGCAAATCGCTTATGTGACATTGCATGTTGGCGCAGGCACTTTCCAGCCCGTGCGGGTACAGAATCTGCGCGAGCACGTTATGCACAGCGAACAGTATGTGATTCCGCAAGAGACGGTTGATGCGATACATCGGGCGCGAGAAAAAGGGGGGCGTGTGATTGCCGTGGGTACTACCAGTTTGCGTGCCCTAGAAAGTGCAGCACAGCAAAGTGCGGCACAGCACGGTAAGCTTGTTGCCGGTGCAGGGGAGACACGTATTTTTATTACGCCCGGGTACATATTTAGAGTGGTCGACGTGCTACTCACCAATTTTCATTTGCCTAAGACAACATTATTAATGCTGGTGTGTGCATTTGCCGGAACGGAGCATTTGCTGGCGGCGTATCGTTATGCGGTTGCCAAAAAATATCGCTTCTTTAGCTATGGCGATGCGATGTTGATTGAGCGTAAGTCTTGAGATGTGTGGTTGCCAGCCAGTGTTGTGCCGCGGTCGGATTTATATCGCGACCGGTTACCCGTTAAATAACGAGAGTGCCAGGTAAAGTAGTCCTGATGCACGAAGGTTGAAGTATCTGCCTCAGTACAGC
>JBEBGP010000177.1:0-6109 GCA_040081045.1 Candidatus Nitrotoga sp. | reverse complement strand
CTACAATAAAGTCCCCCGTATCAACGTGCGGGGTGTAAATCACCTTGTGTTTGCCGCGCAGACGCGCTGCAATCTGGCTGGCCAGACGACCCAGTGTTTTTTCAGCAGCATCGACCAGATACCAATCGTGCTTCACTTCATGAGGTTTTGCGGAAAAGGTTTTCATAGCACTTCCAATACAGATAAAATGCGCACCCCAATCAGGCGAAATGCAGACATGGGCACACTGCAAAAAGGGGCGCATTCTATGCCAGCCTACCGCACCCTGTCAAACATACCTGAAGCATAATCCAAAAGAACCGAGGCGGTGATGATTGTTTTCAATTGCTTGAATCTTGTCTAATCGAACGCCATGGCATGGTTTTTTACCAATCTGCTGAGTGCATTTCTACTGCCCCCACTGAATTTCATGTTGGTAGGTGTGGTCGGTTGCGTGCTGTGGAATCGTCGTGCCAGATTGGCGCGCTTATTGGTCGTGATATCTTTGGCATTGCTGTGGATAAGTTCTACCCCCTATTTTGCTGATGGCGCATTGCGGTTGCTGGAAACGTCGCCGCCGGTATTGAAATTACAAAAAGGTGATGCCGAGGCTATAATTATCCTGGGTGCGGGGACTTATTTTTCCCCGCCGGAATATCGAAACATCGACACAGTTGGCGCGGAAGCTTTGGTGCGCTTGCGCTATGGTGCAAAATTGCAGCGGGAAACGCAGTTGCCTATACTAGTGAGCGGTGGCAATCCATTGGGCAATCCCCTCTCCGAAGGGCAGCAAATGCAGAGCGTGTTGCAACATGAATTTCGAGTGCCCGTGCGCTGGGTAGAAGGTTCGTCCAATACCACATTGGAAAATGCGCGCAACAGTTATGCAATGTTGCACGCTCTGGGTATTAAAAATATTTATTTGGTAACCCATGCATGGCACATGCCGCGTGCCATACAAGTATTTCAAGCCGCCGGGTTCAGGGTGATACCCGCACCCACCGCTTTTACCACCGGCTATCGCACCAACCTGCTGAGTTTTATTCCAAACGCGGAAGGATTGCGACGCAGTCGAATTTTTATACGAGAGTTGATTGGAATATTGTGGTATCGCTTAAAATCCCGGGCTGAGTAGCAAATCAATTTTGAGATGAAAACCAAATTTTAGAAGAGGCGAGAGCTAATGAAAGCACGCATAAAATGGGTAGAGCAGGTTTCATTTTTGGGTGAAACAGAAAGCGGACACGCAGTGTTGATGGATGGGCCGCCCGGCGGTGGCGGGCGTAATCTGGGACCGCGGCCGATGGAGATGGTGTTGCTCGGCACGGGCGGATGCAGTGCTTATGACGTGATCCACATTCTCAAAAAAAGTCGCCAACAGGTGACCGATTGCGTGGTGGAAATCGCCGCCGAACGCGCGGAAGAAGACCCCAAAGTTTTTACCAAAATACATTTTCATTTCATCGTGACTGGCAAAGACCTCAAACCCGAACAAGTGGAACGTGCGATTCATTTATCCGCAGAAAAATATTGCTCGGCTTCGATTATGCTGGGCAAGGTGGCGGACATCACACATGATTTTGAGGTGGTGCAGGAATAGAATTATTCCAGTTCGCGTTGGAAAGGAAAACCAGGCGGCAAGGGTGAGGTGACGGTCATCGTTTTTAACGCGAATTGGAATCAGACCCAATATGAAGACCGCGTCATCACTTTGGCACTGGCCTGCATGACCAGCTTCAGCGGTATGGGCAAACTCACTCCGCCTAATTGCTGTGCCATATTCGCGTGACTGGCTTCATCGATCACCATTTGTTCAACCACCGCGTGGCTTTTTACATCTTGTTGTGGTAATTTTTCGAGATGGGATTGTAAGTGCACGCCGACCTGACGCTCGGTTTCTGCCAAAAACCCCAAATTCCATTTGTCTCCCAACAACCCTGCCAGCGCACCTATAGCCAGCGATCCGCTATACCACAGTGGGTTAAATACGCTGACATGTCCACCCAGATCATGCACGCGCTGCGCCGTCCAGGCCAGATGATCGGTCTCTTCCCGCGCTGCCTGTTGTAATTTTTTTTGCACTACAGGATCGCGCGCAGTTAAAGCCTGCCCTTGATATAAGGCCTGTGCGCTGATTTCGCCGCTGTGATTGACACGCATTAAAGCAATGGAAAGTTTTTTTTCATCCTCTGCCATGGTGGTATTTGAAATATGAGCGTCCGGGTGCGGACGTGTGCTGCGGGCGCTGCCGAATAATGTACGCAGGCCTTTATCAAATTCAATAATTAAATGATCCAGATTCAGCATTGAACATATCTCCAAACATTAAAGGAACCCCGTTGCGAAGGGGGATCGACCATTTGCTTCCGCGCGCGCCTTGCACCCCATCCTGCAAAACCAAGTGTGTAGTGATGTAGGTTTACAAGGCGTTATTTTCATTCTGTTGGCTAAGGAAGCACTGATTTAATCCTCCATGTACCCGCAGGGGTACGCCGTGGTTGTAATGGGCTAATAACAAAGTCAGGCAATTTGCTACTCAATAAATTGACAATTGAGTGCAAAGTTGACACAGCCCAAACAACACACGCTGGCCGCGTTGCAGACCAAGTTGTGATGATCGTAGGGCGCATCCCGAAGGCCAGGGGTCGTTCTCCCTGGCGAGGGGTGCAACACAGCGAGCGCGCAATTTGGTTGCAACCCCCTGTCTTCAACAAAATTTTGGCGGGACATGGCTTTACCGGCGGTCTGCGTTGTCGCAAGTCTAGCCAAGGGAACGACCCTTGGCGTCACCTTGCTCCGTGCATTCCATCCCGCAAAGCCGATGTCGCGGCCATGTGGGATTAAATCAGTACTTCCCTAATCTACTTCAGCCCCGAAAAGTTTACCCGGCGGCATTAACAATCCAATTTCGCGTGGGCTTACCTTTTTTCCAACCACCGTGCGGCAGCCAACGCGAAATAAGTCAATATTCCATCCGCACCGGCACGCTTAAATGCCAGCAAAGATTCCATCACACAGGTTTCTTCGTTGAGCCAGCCATTTTGTGCGGCGGCTTTAAGCATGGCGTATTCACCGCTGACCTGGTAAACGAAAGTTGGCGCTTTGAATTCATCTTTTACACGGCGCAGAATGTCCAGATACGGCATTCCCGGCTTAATCATGACCATGTCCGCGCCCTCTTGCAAGTCCAGCCCGACTTCCCATAATGCTTCATCAGAATTGGCGGCATCCATTTGGTAAGTGTATTTGTTACCCGCGCCAAGGTTGCCACTGGAGCCTACCGCATCCCGGAACGGGCCATAAAAATTGGAAGCATATTTGGCTGAGTACGCCATGATACGGGTATGGATGTGCCCTTGGACATCCAAGGCTGCACGCACAGCAGCGATACGCCCATCCATCATGTCAGATGGCGCTACCACATCGGCACCCGCTTGGGCGTGGATTTGCGCCTGCTGCGCCAGCATCGCGACGGTTTCGTCATTCAGCACATATCCTCTGGCATCAATTAAACCGTCCTGCCCGTGACTGGTGTAAGGGTCGAGCGCGATGTCGGTAATGATGCCAAGCTCCGGGAAATGTTTTTTAAGGACGGTCACCACGCGCGGCACGAGGCCATCCGGATTGAGTGCTTCACGGGCATCTTCAGTTTTAAGCGCACCCGTAATCACCGGGAATAACGCGATTGCGGGAATGCCCAGAGTAACGCACTCCTCGGCTTGCACCAGCAGCTTATCCAGCGTAAGGCGCGAGATGCCGGGCATGGAGGCGATGGCCTCTGTGCGGTTATTACCATCCAGCACGAAGACTGGGTAAATAAAATCATGTGCGGTCAATGTATTTTCACGCATCAAATTACGTGAGAAGGCATCGCGGCGCATACGGCGCATTCTTTTATTCGGGTATGAACCAAGTGTATGCATAATAAATTAGCCCTATCAATTACAATGACTTACAAACGCGCCTGAAAAAAATTATTCGCTCAGGATTTCTTGGGGAACTCTTTGAATAATTTGCTATCTCATTGCTCGGATAATGCAGATTACCCCCCCGTTACCCCCTTGACGGGGTTGTTTTAACGCAACAGTTAAAACACTTTGTGCCTCTAACCTCCCCCTTTTGGTTAGAGGCATTTTTTTGTCCTATGCAGCGCCAAGACCGCCCGCAGGGCGAGTGTCTGGCGGCGTACTCCTTGCGGGTGCAATGCTGCTGCGCTCAACATTATTGCGTTGCTCCAGACTTCAAAATGTTCACTTAACACCAAACAGGCTACGCTTTTTTAATCTTGTATGCCTTGTTTTGTTATCGCTCACGATACGATACATTCCCACCCAGTTAGGCTTTTCATTAAGCCGGCAAATTCTAATCCGTCGCCAACCAGCGCGCAATGACGGCTTCAGCTTCCTCCATACCTGCTTTTTTTAAACTGGAAAATAATTGCACTGTACAGTTCGGATAAAATTCACTGATATGAGTTTTAACCTGATTCAGGGTAAGCGTCGCCTGCTGGCGACTGATTTTATCTGACTTGGTCAATAAAATATGGACCGGCTTGCCGGTGGGCATAAACCATTCCAGCATCCTCTCATCCAACTCGGCCAGGGGATGTCGCGCATCCATGATAACTACCAGACCGCATAATGCATCGCGAGTTTGCAGATAAACAGTCAGCAGATTTTCCCAATGCGCTTTGATGGCGGGGGGCACCTTGGCATAACCATAGCCCGGCAAGTCAACCAGAAAGCGGCTGTCACCCAAACTAAAATAGTTGATATGTTGCGTACGTCCCGGCGTTTTGCTGGTGTATGCCAAGCGCACGTGGTTGGCCAGGGTATTGATGGCACTGGATTTGCCCGCGTTAGAGCGCCCGACGAAGGCAACTTCCTTGCCGCCATGCAGCGGCAGCGCGTGCAATTCATTGACGGTAGTGAAAAACGCGGCCTGGCTGAATAATCCCATAGTTACGCCAGATTACCCCGCCGCAAAAATTGCGTCGGCAACGGCAATAGTCTGCGCGATGTCTGCCCCGGTATGCGCCGCCGATACAAAGCCCGCTTCAAATGCGGAAGGGGCAAGATAAATGCCTTTATCCAGCATGGCATGAAAGAAACGATTGAACGCGTTTTTATCGCACACCATCACTTCGGTGTAACTGGTCGGGATAGAACGGCTGAAATACAGACCGAACATGCCGCCGATGGATTGCGCACAGAACGGAATGCCATGCTTCCTGGCACTGGCGCACAAACCATCAGTGAGAGTCCGCGTCATCTGAGCCAGGCGTGGATAAAAATCGGGAGCCTGCACTAACTTTAATGTGGCTAATCCCGCTGCTATGGAAAGCGGATTGCCGGACAATGTGCCCGCCTGATACACCGCACCCAGTGGTGCGAGACATTGCATAATGTCTCGCCGACCACCAAACGCGGCGGTGGGCAGCCCGCCCCCCATCACCTTGCCGAGCGTAGTTAAATCCGGCTGTATATTGAAATGCCCCTGTGCACCGTGCAAGCCAACCCGAAAGCCCGTCATCACCTCGTCCAGAATGAGCACCACACCGTGCTGTGTGCACAGCCTGCGCAACGCGGTTAAAAATTCAGGCTTGGGCATAATCAAATTCATATTACCCGCCACAGGCTCGATAATCACCGCAGCCAATTCTTTGCCAATTGCGGCAAATGTGTGTTCCAGGCCGGCAATATCGTTATAGTCCAGCACGGTAGTCAATGCCGCGATCTCGGCAGGCACGCCAGATGAGCTGGGTTGCCCGAAAGTTAGCGCACCAGAGCCGGCTTTGACCAGCAACCCGTCGGCATGACCGTGATAACAGCCCTCAAATTTAATAATGCGGCCGCGTCCGGTATAGCCACGCGCCAGGCGTATGGCACTCATGGTGGCCTCTGTGCCCGAACTAACCAAGCGCACCATGTCCATGCCGGGCAGGAGCTTGCATAACAATTCCGCCATTTCCAGTTCAACAGCAGTTGGCGCGCCAAAACCCAAGCCTTGTGCAGCGGCCTCCTGCACCGCCTGCACCACGGCGGGATGGGTGTGACCCACGATCATCGGCCCCCACGAGCCAACATAATCGATATATTTTTTATCATCCGCATCCCATACATAAGCACCC
>JBEBGP010000125.1:0-1504 GCA_040081045.1 Candidatus Nitrotoga sp. | reverse complement strand
GGATAATACCAAGCTCATCAACAACCAACACCCCATCAGGCATATCTTGAATCACCAAACGATTAGCCTCGGCCATATTGGCTAAATCCACACCACGCCTGGCCGCCAGCTTTTCACTGGCAACAGCATATTTGGACAGAACATGCGCCAGCCAGGCAATAACAAAATAGGTAGCGCTGAGCATACCCGTTTGCAAATACTGGGTGGCGGCCGCATCTTGTGTCAGAATCTCATAGGTGTGTTGAAGCAAAGTCGCAATACTGGCCAGCGCGGCAAAAAACAAAGTAATTTTACCCCGGCTGACCATCCCGGCTGCGGCCAGTGACACGAATAACAGCAGCCCCATGCTGCCCTGCATACCGCCGCTAACATGCGACAGAATGGTTACGCAAACAATGTCCGTACCCACTAAAATAGACAACTGCCAGTTAAAGCGCGGAAAACGCAACTTGATTGTCGCAAACGCAACCAGTGCCAGAACCAAATAAATCAGGCTGGTATATAAAAATACGGTTTGGTGACGCGGGATTTCAGATAATGCGCTACTAAAATAGCCGGCTAACGCAACCAGCAAACCACCCAAAATCAACCGATAAACATTGAATAGAAAAATTGAGCGCCACAAGGCTTGCGGCACAGATGTCCAATGAGGCTGGTGCTCCAATAAATTCCAGCCTGCCTGGGGAACACTGTTACTCATCCGGATTCACCTGCAAAATGTAGCTACACTTGCCAGAGTCTGTTGACAATCATGCGACGAGTGCGAACAGGGGGAATCGGGATGCAGTGCAAGGCGCGCAAGACGCGGTTTGGTCATTCCAAACAAGGAGCGAGCAACGCCGCAATGCGCCCGATTCTCCCGTTTCCGGAGGATTGCCGCCCGACGGAACGCCTGCCGCGTTGTCGGGCTTGCCAAGGGAGCGGCCATTGGCTGCGGCCTCCGCCTTGTATTCATCTCCATCGGGCGAGCAACGCATCTCGCCGGATAATTGTCAACAGACTCTGCCCGCCTGACTTTCTAATTTGCAGCGTGTTATTGGGCCTAGTTTGAATGTGCACGGCGATGCGCCTCGCTGCAAAAATATTTCGTTTCGTTGGCTCCGCTCACAACAAGACTTTCTCCCTTGGGTAAGTGAACGCCACACTGAGCACAGCGCACCATATCTTCAGTCTGTTTGGCCGTGGTTGCAGCTTTATTTTCAGCATCACCGTCTTTGATTCTCTGCTTACGATAATACTTAAGCAACAGGTAAACAATAACAAATATTGCAATAAACAATAGTACTCGACTCATTCAGACACTCCATAAACCCGCGTAATGCGGATCCCGATTTTAGCAGCAAAGCCGGGCTTTCATTTAAGGAACCTCTGATTAAGAACTTATCCGTAAATAATATTAACCTTCAACGGCACTTTGCGGAACGCGATGATGGCGGCGGCCAAATGATTCAGGCCGATGAAGCTGCGTTCCAGCTTTTCATAGCGCACCAGCAGCTTGCGGAAG
>JBEBGP010000038.1:0-6139 GCA_040081045.1 Candidatus Nitrotoga sp. | reverse complement strand
GCCGCATTGATACTTTCAAAGGTATACACACCTTCCTGCACCAGCACATCGGATACGTGCAAGCCCTCTTTAACCACAGCCATTTTATTGCGCTGCTTGCGATTCAAGTCACGCACTTCACTGGCATTTTTAACTGTCATGATACCCATACCATAGGTTCCGGCATCGGCTTTAACAATGACGAAAGGCTCGTCCTTGACTCCATATTCAATATATTTCAAACGAATTTTTTTCAGTATTTTATCGACCTCGTTAGCCAAGCAATCTTCGCCCTCGCGCGCCATAAAATCAATTTTGCCGCAACTGGAAAAATAAGGATTAATTAACCAGGGATCAATCTCGAGCAAGGCCGCAAACTCGCCGGCCACCGCATCATACGCGCCGAAATGCCGCGACTTGCGCCGGGTCGTCCAACCTGCTGCAAGCGGCGGCATGGTGGCTTGCTCCAGATTTTTTAGAATATCGGGTACACCCGCGGAAAGGTCGTTATTCAGCAGCACCACGCACGGATCAAAACCGTCCACCATCAAGCGATTTCCTTTGCGATGCATCGGCTCCAAGGTAATGTTTGCACCATTGGGTAGGGATAATTCAGTAGGCTGGGTAATTTCCGGCAGCAGAGAACCAATATGCACTTTCATTCCTGCCTGCTTAAGAATCAAAGCTAGTTGCGCGACGTTTTGCAGATAAAACACGTTACGCGTGTGATTTTCCGGGATTAACAACACTCCGCGTGCCTCCGGGCAAATCTTTTCAATGGCGCTCTGTGCCGCTTGTATACACAGTGGTAAAAAATCATTACTTAAATTATTGAAACCGCCCGGAAATAAATTGGTGTCAACGGGAGCCAGCTTAAATCCGCTGTTACGCAAATCAACCGAAGTATAAAAAGGAATTGAATGTTCCAGCCATTGCGAGCGAAACCAGTGTTCGATAGTTGGCTGGGCATTTAGTATACGGCGCTCTAAATCAAGCACCGTGCTATTTTGGGCAGTTGTAAGATGGGGAACCATATGGTCTCTTGGGCGATGGACAAAGGTATTTTAGCTGATTGCTCATGGCAACATGAAGCCGCATTTACCGGGAGATAAAATTTTGTTCGAAAATGTAATTTCGACAGCTATTTTAAAGCGCGGATATTTCTATAAATAGCATTCAAAATACCATCTTACCAATTGACTTATCAGGCTTTTATAAACTATAGTTCGCTACATGCAAGCGGAACTAACTTCGTTGGAAAGTAAATTAACTCAATTAGTGCAGTTGAGCCGACGGTTGCGTTTAGAAAACATAAGGTTACGACAAGAGTTGGCGCAGGCTTTGAGTAAAAATCGTCACTGCCAGGACAAAATTGACACTGCGGCAGCACGTCTTGAACAGCTGCTGGCACAATCACCCGATGAACACGCATGAGTAACGATAAAGCGAGAAATTCTTTACCAGTTGACTATCTGGATATCAGTATACTTGATCGTGAGTTTCGGGTCACTTGCCCGGAAAGCCAGCGTACAGAATTAACTGAAGCTGTGGCTTATGTTGATAAAAAAATGCGCGAAATTCGAGACGGCGGGAAGGTTGTTACAGTTGAGCGTATTGCCATTATGACCGCGCTAAATATTGCACATGAGTTATTATCGACCCGTCTTGGCGCAGGTTTTGACATGGGTGAATTTAAGCGTAGAATGACCCACGTGCAGGCGGTTATCGACGCGACGCTGGCGGAGCAAGATGACCTGTTTTAGCTTGTCCCCTGCGGTGTTTGTCAGCCTCATAATTCTTCGGGCCAATAAGCATAGCTTAGGTTGCGACCCTTAATGTTACTGTTGTGAGTGTTCTTCGCGAACATACCTGATGTAACTGGGAACCGACCCACTTGAACCCAGGTTCAAGATATTGAGTCAACGGCACAGGCGGGGGGCTTTATTTTAAATGCGGCGCAGAGCAAAACTGGGCCGCATTTTCTTTGGCATTCATTTTCTTGCGATCATCTCAAGGGAGATCATTCAGGTGCGTTATTGGTTAATGAAATCGGAGCCGGATGATGTCAGTATTGACGATTTAGCCAAAATGCGCAGGCAATCGGTGGCTTGGTACGGAGTACGAAATTATCAGGCACGCAATTTTATGCGCGATCAAATGTCGGTCGGAGACGGCGTACTCTTTTATCATTCTGGTTGCGCCATTCCGGGCATCGCTGGCATTGCGCGTGTGGCCAGTGTGGCTTACCCGGATGCCACTCAATTTAATTCGCGCAGTAAATATTTTGACCCCAAAGCCACGCAGGAAACACCGCGTTGGTTTAACGTGGATGTGCAGCTGGTCAAAAAGATTAATCTCATCCCATTACCGGAATTACGCACTTACCCGCAACTGGAACATATGCGTATATTGCAGCGCGGCAATCGTCTGTCCATTACCCCTGTTGATCCGATCGAATGGCAATTTATTGTGACGCAACTTGCATAAATTTACCGCACGCATGACTAATTGGGTGAACAATTAACATGGAGTGGGCACTTATCTATCTGCTGCTGGGTGCCATTGCAGGATTGTTTGGCGGTATGTTTGGAATAGGCGGGGGCACGCTGTTGGTACCGGTGCTGTTTTTATTATTTGAAAAGCAGGGCTTGCATAACGCGCACTTGTTGCATCTGGCTCTGGGCACATCAATGGCTATCATTATATTTACCGCGCTGGCCAGCATGCGGAAACATCACCACCACCATGCAGTAAATTGGCGCGTGGTACGCCTGATAACCCCGGGAATTTTATTGGGTACGCTGTTGGGTGCATTATTCGCCACAAGTATCGCGCTGCGACCTTTGGCAATTTTTTTCGCATGCTTTGTACTGTTGGCTGCGCTGCAAATTTTATTCAACATCCGCCCCCAAGCAACCCGCCAATTGCCAGGTATAACAGGTCTTACACTTGTTGGCGCATTCACAGGTTGGTTAAGCAGCTTGGTTTCCATCGGTGGTGGCACTATTATGGTGCCATTTTTATTGTGGTGTAATGTGTCCCTGCGAAAAGCGATAGGCACGTCTGCCGCTATCGGTTTTCCGGTTGCCGTTGGTGGAACAATGGGCTATGTTATAGCCGGGTTTGGTGCGGAAAATTTGCCGCCCCTCAGCTTGGGCTTTGTGTATTGGCCGGCATTGATGTGGGTGGCATTGGCTAGCGTATTCACCGCGCCACTGGGGGCAAAAATGACACATCAAATGGAGATCGCGCTACTGCGAAAACTCTTTGCGATACTGTTGATAGTTTTGGCAGGCAAATTGCTGACCAAAATTTTTGCCGTGACTTCTTAAGAATTGCATTGAAATGCCACGTTTTTTATATCGTCAAAATTCTTGTGCTTCAGACGATCAGTTAATTCGTCATTTTATTCATGCCCAAAATTAACAAGAGTAATAATAAAGCCAATGTTGTCGCGGTTATTTCTGCCTGTTCTACCATCATGTATGGGCGCGTATTAATTTCATTCAATCATTTGACCAAACACCCTGCCTTGCTTAATCTTAATGTGTTTGCAATAACAGTAATACTCTACTTTTTATTTAAAAATTGTCTTTAAAACCATCCTATGTCCCCCATTTTTAACGCACTATCCCGCGCCATCCGGGACTTGTTTCAATTCAAAATATTGTGGATTGTAGTGTGGCCAATGTTGGCAGCAGGACTATTGTGGCTGGTGTTGGGGGTGGTGTTCTGGGATGTGTTTACAGAGTGGATTGCCAATGGCCTTACTGCCGCCGGCATTCAAACATGGATGGAAACAGTAGAGCCGCGTTGGGTGGCAGGCATTATCCAAATAATCGTGCACCTGATTTTATTTGGTCCGCTGGTAATGATGACTGCGTTATTGATTACCGCTTTTTTTGTGATGCCAGCGTTGATTCGTCTGGTAGCCGAGTATGATTATCCGGCACTGAAGCGCGAACATGGCGGCAGCGTTATCGGCAATGTGGTTAATGCCGCGCTGGCGGCGGGCGTTTTTATTGCGATCTGGATACTTGCTTTGCCGTTATGGTTGATCGGCATTGGTGCGCTGGCTCCGTTTATTGCCGCAGCTTATCTGAATCAACGCATGTTTCGCTACGACGCCTTGGCCGAACATGCCAGCCATGCGGAAATGCTGTATTTATTTTCTCTGCATCAATTGTCATGGTGGGGGCTGGGGCTGTTGACAGGCTTGCTGCATTTTATACCGCTGTTAAATTTATTCGCGCCAGTATTAACAGGATTGGCTTTTATTCACTTTGGCTTGGCGCGCTTAACCGCACTGCGACAGTCACCCAATCTGCCTATTTAATCGCGCAATGCGCTAGTCCGCGTTTTTCCAAATACTGCTGATGATATTCTTCGGCTGAATAATACGCGGTGGCGGGGATGATGCTGGTGGCGATGGGTCTGGTGTATCGCCCGCTATTTTGCTGCTGCGCTTTCGACTGCAATGCGGCTATTTCCTGTTGTGGTGAATGATAAAAAATCGCCGAACGATATTGTGTGCCTACATCCGGGCCTTGCCGATTAAGCTGCGTGGGGTCGTGGCATTGCCAGAAAATTTCCAGTAGCTGTGCGTAGCTCACCCGTGCCGGATCAAAAATAATTTGTACTGCCTCGGCGTGGTTGGTGTCACCCGCACACACTTCCTTGTAGGTGGGTTTATCCGTGTGGCCGCCAATGTAGCCTACTGAGGTATCCAGCACGCCAGGGATCTGGCGAAAGGTGGCTTCGATCCCCCAAAAACATCCTGCGGCAAACGTTGCTTGTTCCATTTTTTTCCCTTCGATTGGTACAATCCAGTTCATGGGCGATTCTAAAATTGAGAGTGTGCTTAAATGCAGGAAGCGAAGTTAATCTGCAGCGTAGCAGATGCGCTATATATTTAAGCCGGAAATTATTTTTCACAACACAGCAGTTAAGATGAAATCTGGATTTTAGAAATACCCCTATGAGCACTCATCTTTTACACCCTATTGGTCTTAAAACGCAAGAAATCCGTTTTAAGATTTTGCCTCCTCTGGCTTTATACATTCACATTCCATGGTGCGTGAGCAAATGCCCTTATTGCGATTTTAATTCGCATGAGGAAAAGGGGCTCTCACAAGAAGCGGAATACATCGCGGCTTTGATACGCGATCTGGAATTGGCGTTGCCTCTGGTGTGGGGACGCAAAGTGCACTCTATTTTTATTGGGGGTGGTACACCCAGTTTATTTTCCGGCCAAGCCATGGAAAAAATTCTCAACGCCGCAAGAATGCTACTGCCGTTAGACATCAATGCCGAGATCACCATGGAGGCTAATCCGGGTACTGTGGAAACGGAAAAATTTGCACACTTCCGCGCTGCCGGGGTAAATCGATTATCGCTCGGTATACAGAGTTTTAATGGCGCGCATTTGAAATCGTTGGGACGCATTCATGGCGCAGATGAAGCATTGCGGTCAATAAACATCGCACAACAACATTTTGAGAATATCAATTTGGATATCATGTATGGCCTGCCCCGGCAAACGCCAGACGAGGCGGTGCAAGACATGAACATCGCGCTGGAATTTGCGCCGCAACATATCTCCGCCTATCACCTGACGCTAGAACCCAATACGCTTTTTCACCGTTACCCGCCAGCCCTGCCGGACGACGATACCAGCTATGCCATGCAACAGGCCATCCAGAGCATATTGGCGACACGCGGCTATCAACATTACGAAACATCAGCTTTTGCCCGACCCAAAAAACAATCACGGCATAATTTAAATTACTGGCAGTTTGGCGATTATCTCGGCATAGGTGCGGGCGCGCACAGCAAAATCAGTTTTCGTGACAAAGTTTTGCGGCAGGTGCGCTACAAGCAACCGCAAAATTATTTGCAGCAAGTGGCACTCGATGCACCTGTACAAACCGAGAATATAATTGAATGCGGTGAGCTGCCGTTCGAATTTATGATGAATGCGCTACGCCTGAATCAGGGATTTGATGCGGCCTTATTTGCCGAGCGCACCAGCTTGCCTCTGCTAATGATACGGCGTGAATTGGAACAGGCTGAAAAGAGCGGCTTGTTACAACGTGATTTACAACGCATTGCGCCCAGCGAATTAGGGCAGCGATTTCTGAATGATCTGGTACAGATATTT
>JBEBGP010000163.1:0-1510 GCA_040081045.1 Candidatus Nitrotoga sp. | reverse complement strand
TCATCAATTTAAGAGGCTTGCGTCTGACGCTGGCAATTGCCGGGGGTGTGGCGGCGATATGGACTGTTCAGCGCATCCTGCAACAGCAGGAATTACAAATTATGTTGCTATGGGGGGCGGGGTGTGCCGCATACGTTGGTTGGCTAATCTATTGGATGGATACCTTGCAGCAATCCCCCGTACGTGCAGCCAGTTCGGGCATGGCACTCGGTTTCGGGACAGGTATTGCCACACTAATTGGCGCATCGGCCTTTCTTGGGCAGCTAGGCTTGGCACTCGGTTCGGCGGCCAGCGCCTATCTGGTTATCATGTCACTGACCAATCGTCCGCTGCCTGCAGGCCGCAGTTTCACGCTACCGTTGTCGCTGGTAGTTGGTCTGCTGGGATGTGTCGGTGTATTGGCCTCCCAACTGCCCTGGTATTGTCTGCCAGTATTGGCACTTATCCCGATCATGACCAAACTGCCAGTTTCCGAGAAATATGCGGTTTGGTTACAAAGCACACTGTTCACCGTCGCCGTGCTAAGTTGTGCGGCAGTGGCTGTGTATCTCAGTTGGCGTGTCAATGGCATGCCGCCCTTATAAATTTTAAATTACGGAGTTATACCACTATGAAACGTCGCACACTATTTGCCATACTTATTGCCGGCAGCCTGCCGTTTAGTACCCAAGCGGCGGACTCGTTCACCGTCGATCCCGATCACACCTTTCCGCACTTTAGCGTAAGCCACCTGGGTTTTTCTACCATGCAGGGCCGATTTGACGCGAGCAGCGGCAAGATTACGCTGGATAGTGCGGCCAAAAAGGGAACCATAGAGTTCAGTATTAAGGCTGCTTCAATCAATACCGGCCATGCCAAGCGCGATGAACATCTGCGCTCCCCTGATTTTTTCAACGCGGCTGAATATCCATCGATTACATTTAAATCGACTGCCATTAAATTCGAGGGTGATAAACCGGCAAGCGTGGAAGGCAATTTGACCCTGTTGGGCGTGAGCAAGCCAGTTAAACTGAACATTAGCGCGTTCAACTGCGGCTTGCATCCTATGGATCCAACCAAGAAGAAATTTGTATGTGGCGCAGATGCCAGCACGCAGATCAAACGTTCTGACTTTGGCATGAAGTATGGCGTGCCAGCAGTGGGCGATGATATCAAGCTGGTATTTGAAGTCGAAGCAATCAGGGACTAAGTGTGTGAAGTAACCCCGCCCGATGGGCGGGATACTGGAAGAGCATCTGCAAAAAACCTATGTACAACTCACTTGCCATTATCTCAACCCACACTTGTGATCGTGTAATCCGATGTTATTCCGGGGGTGATCAGGTTTTGTTGAATGCCATTTTTTAATCCCGCCGGAATGCGTCATCATTGAATTGTGATATGTACAAGGCGGATTAATTCTGTCACTTATGGAAGCACTGATTTAATCCTCCATGAGCCGCGTTGCAGACCAAATTGTGATGATCGCAAGGCGCATCCCGAAGGCCAGGGGTCATTCTCCCTGGCGAGG
>JBEBGP010000028.1:0-1512 GCA_040081045.1 Candidatus Nitrotoga sp. | reverse complement strand
ATTTAGTAACCAGACATTTTGATCTGCGTCCCAAAGGCATTGTGCAAATGCTCGATCTGCTGCGCCCGGTTTATTTGAATACGGCGGCATATGGTCATTTCGGCCGCGAAGAACCCGGCTTTACCTGGGAGGCGACAGACAAGGCACTGACCTTGCGCGAAGACGCGGGATTATAAGATACAAGAAATTTTCACCCTTCTCCAAGGAGCGCTGCAGCAGCCGGATACGGCTTGTCAGGCTTGGAAAAGAGGAATTCAAGTTGTAACGGCGCTCATTCACTTGCAGGACGTTGAAAAACATAGCGAGCGAAAGCAGGGCAAGGCGCGAGAGGATGAAAAAGCGGAGTTTACTTATTGTAAATGAGCATTTTGAATCCTCTCGCAACGCAGTCATGCTGAGCACAGCAGTTTTTCAACACCCTGCCATCCCTGAATGGAGTGCATTATGAACGCAATAACCCCCCTTAACCTTGCCAACAACAAGGGCTTCAATGATTTCAAAGTTGCCGATATTTCCCTGGCAAATTTTGGTCGCAAAGAAATCGCGATAGCCGAAACTGAAATGCCGGGACTGATGTCCATCCGCGAGGAATATGCTGCCACACAACCCTTGAAAGGTGCGCGTATCGCGGGTTCGCTGCACATGACTATCCAAACTGCAGTGCTGATTGAAACGCTCAAGGCTTTGGGCGCGGAAGTGCGCTGGGCCTCCTGCAATATTTATTCCACGCAAGATCATGCGGCTGCGGCAATTGCTGCGGGAGGCACCCCGGTATTTGCTTACAAGGGCGAATCGCTGGAGGAATATTGGGATTACACGCATCGTATTTTTGAATGGGCCAGCGACCGGCATGCCAACATGATTTTGGATGATGGCGGCGATGCGACTCTGTTGCTGCATTTGGGTGCGCGTGCCGAACAAGATATTTCGCTGGTCAGCAAGCCCGGTTCGGAAGAAGAAACCTTTCTGTTTGCTTCCATCAGGCAACGCATCAAAGCACAGCCCGGCTGGTATTCCGCACGCCTGGCTGCGATTAAGGGTGTGACCGAAGAAACCACTACCGGCGTACACCGGCTGTATCAAATGCACCAGCGCGGCGAGCTAAAATTTCCCGCGATTAATGTAAATGACTCGGTTACCAAATCCAAGTTTGACAATCTGTATGGCTGCCGTGAATCTCTGGTCGATGCAGTCAAGCGCGCCACCGATGTGATGATCGCCGGCAAGGTAGCGGTAATTGCAGGGTATGGCGATGTGGGTAAAGGTTCGGCACAAGCCATGCGCGCACTGTCTGCCCAAGTCTGGGTGACCGAGATTGATCCCATTTGCGCGTTGCAGGCGGCGATGGAAGGGTATCGTGTGGTAACCATGGATTACGCTGCCGAGCATGGTGATATTTTTGTCACCTGCACCGGTAACTATCATGTGATTACGCATGAGCACATGAAGAAAATGAAAAATCAGGCCATCGTGTGCAATATCGGACACTTTGATAATGAAATTGATGTGGCT
>JBEBGP010000306.1:0-6215 GCA_040081045.1 Candidatus Nitrotoga sp. | reverse complement strand
GTAAGCCTTGGCTTCGCCGCCAAATTTCTTGGCTAGAACGGTGGTGATTGCCGCCGTCAGGGTGGTTTTTCCATGATCAACGTGACCAATGGTGCCGACGTTGACGTGCGGTTTGGTGCGTTCAAATTTACTCTTTGCCATGATTTTCCTTAATATCTAAATGTTATTTCCTGCTGCTCATCACTGTTTCAGCTACATTCTTGGGCGCTTCGGTGTAGTGCTTAAATTCCATAGTGTACGTGGCGCGACCTTGCGTTGCGGAACGCAGCGCTGTGGAATAACCAAACATCTCAGCCAACGGTACTTCCGCTTTAACTATTTTTCCGCCGCCCATCATATCGTCCATACCCTGCACCATGCCACGACGTGAAGATAAATCACCCATCACCGTGCCGGTATAATCTTCCGGCGTTTCCACCTCGACTGACATCATCGGCTCCAGCAGAACGGGACTGGCTTTGCGCATCCCATCCTTAAAACCCATAGAAGCGGCCATCTTAAAGGCATTCTCATTTGAGTCGACATCATGGTACGAACCGTCAAACAAAGTAACCTTAACGTCTACCACTGGGAATCCAGCTAACACGCCACTCGGCAGTGTCTCTTCCAATCCCTTTTTCACGGCCGGAATGAATTCGCGCGGAACAGCGCCACCCTTAATTGCATCCACGAATTCAAAGCCCTTGCCCGTTTCATTCGGCTCCACCTTCAGCCATACATGACCAAATTGACCACGCCCACCGGATTGCTTAACAAACTTGCCTTCGACTTCTACGGATTTGCGAATGGCCTCGCGATAAGCAACTTGCGGTGCACCCACGTTGGCTTCTACACCGAATTCGCGCTTCATGCGATCTACCAGAATTTCCAGATGCAACTCACCCATCCCTGAAATAATGGTTTGACCCGATTCTTCATCGGTACGCACGCGGAATGACGGATCTTCCTGCGCCAGACGGTTCAGCGCCATCCCCATTTTTTCCTGGTCTGCTTTGGTTTTTGGCTCAACTGCCACGTGAATAACCGGCTCCGGGAATACCATGCGCTCCAAAATAATAACCTTGGCCGGGTCACACAGCGTATCGCCAGTCGTTGCATCTTTTAAACCTACTGCCGCAGCAATGTCGCCCGCGAAAACTTCTTTGATTTCTTCGCGTTCGTTCGCATGCATGAGCAAGATACGGCCTACACGCTCTTTCCTGCCCTTGACCGAATTATAGATTGTATCGCCAGTACTTAACTTGCCCGAATAAACACGGAAGAAAATCAGTTGCCCTACAAACGGGTCGGTCATAATTTTAAAAGCCAACGCGGAAAATGGCTCGGTGTCCTCTGCTTTGCGCTCACCAATTGTTTCATTTTCCAGCTCACCTTTTACGGACGGAATATCCGTCGGCGCAGGCAGGTAGTCCAACACAGCGTCCAACATCGCCTGCACACCCTTATTTTTGAAGGCTGAACCGCATAACATAGGCACTATCTCGCCCGCAATGGTACGCGCACGCAAACCCTGCTTAATTTCGGCTCCGGTCAGTTCGCCACCCTCAAGATACTTGTTCATTAAACCTTCTGATGCCTCGGCAGCATTTTCGACCATTTTGTCGTGCCACTCTTTAGCTTCTGCGGCCAGATTGGCCGGAATATCGCGCAACTCAAATTTCATGCCTTGCGTGGAATCGTCCCAATAAATTGCCTTCATCCGAACCAGATCAATAACACCTTCAAATTTCTCTTCTGCCCCTATGGGCAACTGAATAGGCACCACGTTGGCGCGCAAGCGCGCGCGCATTTGATCGTACACCTTCAGAAAATTCGCACCGGAGCGATCCATCTTATTGACAAACGCCAAGCGCGGAACCCTGTATTTATTTGCCTGCCGCCAAACTGTTTCAGATTGTGGCTGCACGCCACCCACGGCGCAGTACACCATGCAAGCACCATCCAGCACGCGCATAGAACGCTCTACTTCAATGGTAAAATCGACGTGCCCTGGAGTGTCGATAATATTAATACGGTGCTCTGGATAATTTTTATCCATCCCCGTCCAGTAGCAAGTGGTAGCCGCAGAAGTAATCGTGATGCCACGCTCCTGCTCCTGTTCCATCCAATCCATAATGGCCGCACCATCATGCACTTCGCCTATTTTGTGCGACACGCCCGTATAAAACAGAACGCGTTCAGTAGTCGTAGTTTTACCCGCATCGATATGCGCGCTGATGCCGATATTACGATATCGCTCTATTGGTGTTTTACGTGCCACAGTAGATACCTAACTTAAAAAAACTTGAATCACAAAATGCTTGGGGGGGATAAAAGTGCAAACAAATAATAAAGCCAGCAACAGAAATTCTAGAAACGAAAATGGGAAAAGGCTTTGTTCGCCTCAGCCATACGGTGAACTTCCTCACGCTTCTTTACCGCGCCGCCACGACCTTCAGCAGCATCAATCAACTCACCCGCTAGGCGCATTCCCATGGATTTTTCACCACGCTTGCGTGCAAAATCCCGCAACCAGCGCATCGCCAAGGCCATGCGGCGCGAAGGACGAACCTCGACCGGAACCTGATAGTTTGCACCGCCCACACGACGGCTTTTCACTTCAACCTGCGGTTTAACATTAACCAAGGCCAGATTAAATACCTCAATTGGATCTTTACCACTTTTCTTGACCACTTGTTCCAGTGCGCCATAAAGAATGCGCTCTGCAACAGATTTTTTGCCCGATGCCATTAACACATTTACGAATTTGGACAGATCCTGATTCCCATACTTAGGGTCTGGCAGAACATCACGTTTGGGGACTTCTCTACGTCTTGGCATGTCTAAACCTCAAAATTAACCGATGATTACAAATACAACAAATCCGCGAGCGTTAGCGATCAAAACTCGCCATTATGCTTTTTTAGGGCGCTTCACACCGTATTTGGAGCGGGACTGCTTACGATCCTTCACGCCCGCCGTATCCAAACTACCGCGCACCATGTGATAACGCACACCCGGCAAATCTTTCACACGACCACCACGCACTAGCACCACGGAGTGCTCCTGCAAATTATGGCCTTCACCGCCAATATATGAAATAACCTCAAACCCACTGGTTAAGCGCACCTTAGCCACCTTACGCAAAGCAGAATTAGGCTTTTTGGGTGTGGTGGTATATACCCGGGTACACACACCACGCTTTTGCGGACTTCCACCCAGGGCGGGTACCTTACTTTTCGCAGGTTCTGCAGCACGAGGCTTACGCACTAACTGATTAATGGTTGGCATTGCTTTAAATATCCCAAAGATTTTTCAATCTTACTCATTATAAAAAATAACAGCCGACACGACACCTAACACCCACTGTGCCGTGACGACCCGTAAAAAGACCGCGCATTCTAGTGAGGAATACCCTTTCTGTCAAGAAATTGTCTTCCGCCAATACAATCATCTTGATGAGCATCGACAAATTAACCATCAGTGCCATATGTATTGGCGGAAGACAGGTTTCTCTTTCCCCCATGATTGCGGTATTATTCTGCAGGCCTTGCTCAAGGTTTTCTATTGAGTCTGTTCATCCCGAGCCAATTTATCTTTAGAGCGGAAAGTGTATGACTGGGCTATCTGAAGTATTGAAAAATGACGCTGACGTAGCAGACGCGCAGGACAGGCTGCGCAGGAGCTTGTTAGTGTTCGCCTGCGCACTGATGATCTGCACAGTCATGCTATGGCTGGCAATGTATTGGATGATGGGTTTAAAATATTCCACCAATGTACCGCTGGCCTATCAAATCATTTCCATCACGTCACTGGTGATTTACCTGAAAAACGGTAATTTTGTCATTTTTCGTTTTGTACAGCTCAGCCTGTTTTTATTCGCACCTTTTATCATGCAGTGGAGCATTGGCAGCTCGGCCACTTCCAGTGGACTCATGTTGTGGGCATTACTATCCCCGATAGCTGCCATAGTAGTGGCAGGTTGGCGTGAATCTATCCCGTGGTTTGTGGCGTATGTTGTATTAACGGTTATGACCGGGTTTTTTGACTATCTGCTGGGGGTAGGCGAACAGAGTGACGTTTCAATGAGAGCCGTAGGCGTATTTTTTGCGATTAACTTCACGGCGATGTCGTCTATCCTGTATGTGCTGTTGCGTTACTTTGTTTTAGAGACAGAAAAAATAAGACAGCAGCTAGGTCAGCAACATCAACTGCTCGCAGATGCACGAAATCAATCCGAACACCTCTTGCTCAACGTGCTGCCCGCACATATCGCACACCGCCTGAAAAACAAACAGGGCTTGATTGCAGACGCGCATCCTGACGTGACCGTGATGTTTGCCGACATCGTTAATTTTACCCAACTGGCCGAACAGCTGTCGCCAGACCGTCTGATAGCTTTACTTAATACCATATTTTCTTGGCTGGATTCTTTCTCGGAAAAACATGGCCTGGAAAAAATCAAAACCATAGGTGATGCCTACATGGTGGCGGGCGGTCTCACCAACAACCCTAATCATGTCAATAAGGTGGCCGACATGGCGCTGGAAATTCGCAGCTTTATAGCTACTCATCCTGAGCTATCCCGATATAACCTCGGCATTCACATCGGCATTGCCACCGGCACAGTGGTCGCGGGTGTCATCGGTACCAAGCGATTCATTTATGACCTGTGGGGCGATACTGTCAACACTGCCAGTCGGCTGGCTGATTATGCAGAGGCGGATCAGATTTTAGTTGACATAAATACCTATACGCGCTTGCGTGCAAATTACCAATTTGATACAGTCAAAACGACTTATTTAAAAGGTAAGGGTGAAATCGCAGTTTATGAATTACTCAAGAAGGTCGGTGAATCACATAAAGAAGCTGCCGTTGCTCCACAGCAGCAGAAGGTAAACACTAATAAGTTTCCATCATACGATCCATCACGCGCGCAATTGTTAATAAAATTAAATCCCATAAAAAATTAGGTAATTGGGGCGTTCCGCAACCCGAGTATCCCGGAAGATACTTGTGGTTATTCTGAGACGACAAAGACTACCCGAAGCCGTGTGAAATGCATGCGTTGCGGCAAGCAAAAAGGTTCGACCCAGAGCTGCGCCGTGAGATCGCCATCTTGCAGGGTTGTTGCTGCAGCCCTCCCACCAATCTTAAAGTGGAGTTTATCCATGGAAAGCAAGCTCCGCATGAAAAAATCGAGATGTACTGAACGATAAATTGTGACGATATTCAAGGAAGTCAAAGTTGGTGCCACGGGACATCGGCTTGTCAGTCTATGCACAGGTGCAGTTGGTTATTGAATTGCCCCAAACTTATAAAACTTTTTTCGGGTTCATTAAATTATTCGGATCTAACATCTTTTTAATGTTGTTCATCAATTCCATCTCCAGCGCATTTTTATAACGGCGTATTTCGTTTTTCTTTAACTGGCCCAGGCCATGTTCGGCACTAATGCTGCCTCCCAAGCTATGCACGATGTCATACACCAGCCGATTAACCTGAGTACTTTGCGCGATGAAGGCATTATTCTTTGTCGCGCCGGGTAATGAGGGGTTGTAGTGAATATTGCCATCACCGATATGTCCAAAAATTACGATACGCACATCAGGATATTGTTGCATTAGCGCGGTATTCGCCAGGCTGATAAATTCTGCAACGCGGCTGATCGGTACGGATACGTCATGCTTAATACTGATGCCTTCAATTTTTTGCGCCTCGCTGATATGTTTGCGTAGCTTCCACCAGGCTGCTGCCTGATGCGTGTCCGGCGCAATAAAAAATTTCAACACTCCATCGCCGAAAGTATTCAGGGCATCGCGCAAAGGTTGCTCCAGTGGCACTTGTAGGACATCAGACAGGTCGATCAATATTTGCCACTCATATTTTGTGGTAAATGGTTCATGTGTGTCGGGTATGTGCTGCAGTACCAAATCCAGGCTTGAACGCGAAATAATTTCAAACGCGCTTAATCGATCGCCGCAGGTAGCGCGCAAATGAGCCAGTAAATTTACAGCCGTTGCGGCATCGCGCACGGCGACTATGGCAGTTGTCTGCGCTTGCAGGCGCGGGAAAAGTTTAAGCACCGCTGTCGTGATAATGCCCAGTGTTCCTTCCGCACCGATGAATAAATGTTTTAAGTCGTAGCCGGTATTATCTTTGCGCAGGCTGCGCAAGCCGTTCCAGATGCGCCCGTCCGGCAGTACCACTTCCAGTCCCAGCACTAAATCGCGCAT
>JBEBGP010000031.1:0-6268 GCA_040081045.1 Candidatus Nitrotoga sp. | reverse complement strand
CTTGACCAGTCTCCAGCCATATGCCTCATTTCCTGCTGTCGCATTTGCTCCCCCTATCGATCCAGGGAGTGCAATGTGGATATGTGTTGGCAGAAAATTAATATGTTGACTTATTTTCTATTTGTGGGAAAATATCACACTTTATGACTAAAACGCGATAAACGTAATACCAAGTGGAAAAAATAAAAACGAATTAAGCCTTTGATAAAAAATAAAATTCAATGATATATATCACTTTATTAAAAAACCATCTGAGATTTTAAAAAACCATCTGAGATTTTCTATAACAACAGCAGCTTGTGTGTTCCTGCTGAGTGCTTGCGGTAACAATTCTACACCACAAGTTGCGCCAGATCGGGCAGCTTTCAACGCCGCTGTGGTGGCTTTTGATATCACCACCGATGCAACGACACTTACGGCGGCAGAACTGGCATTCGCCAAATTCATTGCGGACTTTCCCAACAGCAGCCTGATTGATGATGCGTATTACTATATTGTGCGTTCTATACATGAGCTGGCAAATAAAAATTTGCCCGGCTATACCTTTGCAATGGCGCGCACTGAGTATGACAATGTGAGCACGATCGCTATCCCGGGGCTCAACAGTCGCCTTGACGATACGGCATATTTGGTCAGCATTTACTTATCATGATTCAAAACAATGTGCGCCCAAGCTATCAAGTATGCAAGCATTCGTGGCAGCACATTCTTTCGTCCACTGAAGCGGGCACAATTGTTTTTGTTGCAAATGCCAACGCCGAGACTAACAAACTTACTCCCGCGATCCAAGGTAACCACTTACCCTGTGCCGCCTGATTTCAATGAACACAAAATAACATAAAAACCCAATGTATTTCCTTGTCGTAATACTTGCCCCTTACGGGATATTAGTAATATGCTGTTACTTGGGAATATCACGCTGGTAAAATCTGGAAACAAATTACAATTACGGGAACCATAAAATGACCAATACAAACAAAATGAATATATCACCTCTCAGCCGCGAACGGCTGCTGCGTGCCAAGGTCTCTTATACGCCCCGGCATGTCAACCTTGAAGCGGCGGTTACATTGCTGGCGGGCGATGATGTTGAGCCCAAAGCGGGTGATCTGGTACTGGCGCGAATAGAAAAAATCGGACAGCATGCCGCTCTGGAACTCACTACCAGCCGTCGTTCATCTCTGTTTCCCGGGGATGAAATTGTGGTGTGTTATGGCAACCGCTATGCCCCTGATCAATACGAGGCCGAGGTGCCACATAATTTGGATGCTTGCCATCTGGTGGCGGCAGGCGGTATCGCCGCACGGGCATTGTCCTGGCATGTCGGTATAAAGCCACCTACGGCGATTGTTCCGATTGGCCTGTTGGCTGATGCCAAAGGTCAACGCATCAATCTGTCTGGCGCTGCAATAGTAAAGCCCGGATCCTCGTTTCCTTTGCCCTATACGGTAGCTGTGGTTGGCACCTCAATGAATGCTGGCAAGACTACCACGGCGGTTAATCTAATCCACGGCCTCAAGAATGCTGGTCTTAAGGTAGGCGCAACCAAAGTGACGGGCACGGGGTCGGGTAAGGATGTCGGGTTTATGGGTGATGCCGGGGCCAGACTCGCCCTTGACTTCACTGATGCCGGCTTTGCCTCCACATTTCGTTTAACAGCAGCAGAGGTAGAGGGCATTTTTACCACATTGACCAGTCATCTCGCAAAGGCTGGAATGGATGTGATTGTATTAGAGGTGGCGGATGGTCTGTATCAGGATGAGACGGCCGCGCTGCTTGGTTCGGCGGCATTTAAAAAGTTGGTAAATAGTGTAATTTTCGCTGCGGGTGACGCGATGGGTGCAATGGCTGGAGTGGAGTGGTTGCGCCGCAAAGGCCTTCCGGTAGTTGCCGTAAGCGGCCTGTTAACAGCGTCACCGCTGGCGGTTATTGAGGCTGCCAACGCGACAGGCATGCCGATTCTTGACAAGAATATGCTGCGAGATGTCACTATTGCAACCAAACTTGAGATATCCGCCAAAATTGAACCGTCCTCCTGAAAACATTCCCCAAACCCTGCAAGGACCGCGTCGCATACTACTTGGCCGACTCGTCGCCAATGGTCTGGCTCAAGCGGGGGTGGCGGTAGGTACCGCATGGCTGATCAAGCTGGTATTTGATCATATGCTGATACCGCAGGGTCATACAATTGACCATGGATTAGTATGGGAAGGGTTGGGATTATTGGCGGCAGCAGGCGCTATCGCCTGGTTGCGAATGATGGAACGGGTTGATGCCGAGCGCATAGGACAGGGTTACGCCTTGGATGTGCGCATGGTGCTGTACGATCGACTCAATTCGCTGGCGCCGCGCGCGCTACAAAAGCGTAGTCAGGGTGGCGTAGCACTGCGCTTTGTGGGGGATATGACGGCATTGCGTCGCTGGGTTAGCTTGGGACTGGCGCGGTTGGCAGTGGCTGGCGTAATGACAGTGGGCGTTTTATCGGCACTGGCAGTAATCAACTGGCTGTTGGCATTGACAATCGCTGCAGTGTTATGCATCGGTGCTACCGTCGCCTTTAGTCTGGGTGAACGGTTACGTACGGCAGCTCGTGAATCCAGGCGGCGTCTTTCGCATCTTGCTGCAAACGTGAATGAAAAAGTAGTGACCATCGACGTGGTGAAGATGTTCGGTCAATCCAAGCGTGAACGCAAGCGTATTTTACGCCAAGGGGAAAAGCTATATGGCGCAATGGTGGATCGAGCGCGGGTGGCGGGGCAGATTCTCGGCGTAACCGAGGCAACGGTAGCACTCGCCTCGGCAGCCGCGCTGTTGATGGGTGTATTTGAGGTGGCTATCGGGCAGGCCAGTGTCGGCACGGTGGTAGCCGCCATGACGCTCGTTGGCATATTAATGTCACCATTGCGCGATCTGGGTCGTGTCCAGGAATATTGGCACGGCGCTCAGGTCTCTCGGGAAAAGCTCCAGGAATTTCTCGACTCTCCATCGCTGGTCATGGATGCCCCCGACGCACCTGATCTTCAACTGGGTTCAGGTCGCTTGGAATTTGATGCCGTGAGCGTGGCGGGTGGCGTGGACCAAGTGGTAGCGACTGTTGAGCCAGGCACTGTGGTGGCACTGGTCGGCCCCAATGGCGCGGGCAAGTCAACTTTACTGTCACTGGCTGCGCGCTTGATTGATCCCGATCACGGCGTCATGAGGCTGGATGGCCAGGATTTAGCCAAACACAGCATGGCTTCAGTACGCCGTGCAATCGGCATGGCAAGCCCCGATTTACCGCTGTTGCGCGGCACGGTGGAAAAGAATCTGCGGTATCGCTGGCCAGATGCTCCGGAAGAGGAAATTGCGCGGGTACGAGCATTATGCGGGGTTGACGAAGTGCTGGCTGAATTGCCGGATGGCGAAAAAACCCGCGTCTCAGAAGGAGGGGTGGGACTTTCGATGGGGCAACGTCAACGCATTGCCCTGGCTCGTGCGCTGCTCGGCAATCCACCCGTACTGCTGCTCGATGAAATTGATGCCAACCTTGATCCCAAAGCAAGCACGGTGGTGGATCGGGTGTTAACCGAATATCAGGGTACCATTTTGCTGGTCACCCATCGCATGGATCATCTGGCGAAGGCGGATGTCATCTGGCACATGGAATCCGGACGGGTGATTGAGACAGGGTCACCTGCAGAGGTGTTGTCTGGAACCGGTGCGACGGCGCGTATGTTTCACCAAATTAATCTGGCGAAAAGAAGTTGAAAGAATTATTTTGGAAGGTAATATTTTTAGGAGTGATATTTATGTGTGCCGATACTGCATCGGTCATGGCTGCACAAACAGATAATAGTACAGTTCAACAGGAAAACCACGTCCACCCGGGAGTGATCTCGGATCGAATACTTGGCGATACCAGCCGCCAGCATTATCTGCTTTATGTGCCGAGGAAAAGTAACGCCACCAATGCGCCAGTTTTTATTACGGTGCATGGCATTTCGCGCAATGCGCGCGAGCATGCCAGGCGCTTCGCGCCATTCGCTGAACGGTACGGTGTCATATTGGTAGCTCCCGTTTTTTCGCAAGATCGTTTCCCTGATTATCAGCGACTGGGACGAAAAGGAAAAGGTGAGCGGGCGGATATTGCTTTAAATAACATCATCGATGAAGTGGGCCGTTTAACGGGTGCCAAGACTGACAAATTATTCCTGTTTGGATATTCCGGTGGAGCGCAGTTTGTGCACCGCTATGCCATGGTACATTCTGATCGGGTTGCCAAGCTCGTGCTGGGCGCGCCTGGCTGGTACACTTTTCCTGATCCAACGGTCAAATTCCCCAGGGGCATAGCACAGACAAAAAGTTTACCCGATGTCACCTTTGATCCAAAAAACTTCCTGACCATCGACACCTGCGTACTGGTCGGCGAACGGGACACACGGCAGGATGCGGCACTGAATAAATCCGCAAAGATTGTTCAACAGCAGGGAGAAAACCGCCGTACACGTGGCGGGCAATGGGTTGCTGTGATGATGGCTGCGGCCCGGTCGCATGGTTTCGAGACACCGTATACTTTCAAGACAGTGCCATTTTCCCGGCACTCTTTTAGCCAGAGTATGAGGCGCGGAAAAATGGGGGAGATGGTTTTTGAATGCCTGTTTGGCACTGCAAAGTAAGCATTTTCGCAGCCATTCTGATAATAGCCGCACGAGTGACCAGCCCGGCAGCCGAAGATAGTTCAAACACGGCAATACTAGACGGTCGCTCCCACCCATGCTGATTATTATTGCCCAAAAAAATGGCTTCCGCCACCCGCGCCTTTTTGCACGGGGGAACGCATATAGGAATTGGGATATCAATGTGGCACTGGATTTCTCCAATGCCTTTGGCAAGGCCGACTAAGGGTATTCTGTCCGTTAGTGCTTGGTATCCAGCATGGCTTGCAACTCGCCACTCTGATACATCTCAGTAACAATATCCGAGCCGCCCACAAACTCACCATTGATATATAACTGCGGAATAGTCGGCCAATTGGCGAATTCCTTGATGCCCTGACGAATTTCCGGGTCAGCCAGCACATCCACCGTAACTAAATTCTCCACGCCGCATGCTTTCAGCACTCTAACGACATTGGCTGAAAATCCACATTGTGGAAATTGCGCCGTACCCTTCATATACAACACTACGGGAGCACTGCCAATCTGCTGCTTAATTTTTTCCTGTACACTCATTATCAATGCCTCTTGTTTGGTTGACTAATTAAGTCGGGTATTCTAGCGGTTTACCTGCTACCGGGCAATGTCCCGCCGCTGATGCGTTCTATATTAGCCAGATCACATACTGAATGCACGGACTTGAATCCCGTTTGCTGCAACAACTCACGCACACTCGCAGCCTGATTGTAGCCGTGCTCCAGCCAAAGTGCCCCGCCCGAATTTAAATGCCGGGATGAATGGCGGATAATATCGCCAATCGCCGTTAAACCATCCGTGCCAGAAACCAGTGCGGACCTTGGTTCAAAGCGCAGATCACCCAACTGCAAATGCGGATCATCCGCCGCAATGTAAGGCGGGTTGGATACAATCAAATCGAAGCATTGCTCACCGAGTTCAGCATACCAATCACTCTGCAAAAAACTGACATTTTGAATTTTTAAGTGCTGTGCATTTGCACTTGCAACTGCCAATGCCGCACCTGAAATGTCGCATGCAACAACATGGGTGTACGGACGGTGATGGGCGATAGCCAAGGCGATTGCGCCGCTCCCCGTGCCCAAATCCAAAACGGAGCAGGCGTTTGGGGAAATAATTTGCAGAGCCTTTTCCACCAGCAATTCCGTTTCAGGACGCGGAATCAAAGTGTGCGCATTCAGCTGCACGCGCAGCCCGAAAAATTCCCGCTCACCCAAAATATAGGCAATCGGTTCACCGCATAAACGGCGTTGTAAGCACGCGGTATATTGCGCGTGCTCGACTTCATTCAGACTACGCTCGGGATGGGCAAATAAATATACCCGTGACACGTTCAAGACCCGTTGTAACAGGCACTGCACCTCGATACGAGCCATATTGGCATCCAGCCCCAGCGTCGCAATGATTCTTTCCGGGTCTTGCTGCAACGTGGCTTGAATGGAGGGCATCTTTGGATATTAGAGTCTGTTGACAATTATCCGGCGAGATGCGTTGCTCGCCCGATGGAGATGAATACAAGGCGGAGGCCGCAGCCAATGGCCGCTCACTTGGCAAGCCCAACAACGCGGCAGGCGTTCCATCGGGCGGCAATCCTCCGG
>JBEBGP010000002.1:0-1539 GCA_040081045.1 Candidatus Nitrotoga sp. | reverse complement strand
TACCTGATTGCCATAGGTTTTGAAAGAAGGCTCCAGTGCTTCGCCGAACGCCACCGCTTTGGCGGCGATAACGTGCATCAGCGGGCCGCCCTGCAGGCCGGGGAACAGGCAGCTGTTGATTTTCTTGGCAATATCCTCATGGTTGGTGAGCACGACGCCGCCGCGTGGGCCGCGCAGGGTTTTGTGGGTGGTGCTGGTGACGACATGCGCATGCGGCAGCGGGTTGGGGTAACAGCCAGCTGCAATGAGGCCGGCATAATGCGCCATATCGAACATGAAAAGCGCGCCCACTTCATCGGCTATTTTGCGGAAGCGCACATAATCGAAGTGGCGTGAATAGGCCGATCCGCCACCGATGATCAGCTTCGGTTTATGCTCGCGCGCCAGTTTTTCCATTTCCTCGTAATTGAGCAGCCCGTCTTTTTCGCGCACGCCATATTGCACGGCGTTGAACCACTTGCCCGATATATTGACTTTGGCACCATGTGTTAAGTGGCCACCAGCAGCCAGCGACATACCAAGAATCGTATCGCCCGGTTGCAACAGCGCCATGAACACGGCCTGATTTGCCTGACTGCCTGAATGCGGCTGTACGTTGGCAAACTGACTGCCGAAAAGTTCACAAATGCGCTCAATGGCGATTTCTTCCACTGTGTCCACATGTTCGCAGCCACCATAATAGCGTTTGCGCGCATAGCCTTCAGCGTATTTATTGGTGAGTACCGTGCCCTGTGCGGCGAGCACGGCGCGGCTGACGATGTTCTCCGAAGCAATCAGCTCAATCTGGTTTTGCTGACGAACCAGTTCTTTTTCCACCGCGCTGAAAATATCAGGGTCTGCGGCGGCAAGGTCGGTATCAAAAAATGGATTCATGGGGGTGCTCAGTTTTTTTGCGGGTTGGGTCATAGCTTGTTCACTCGTTTCTCGTGGCGACCACCCTCAAACTCTGTGGTCAGGAATTGTTTCAGGCAAAATTTGGCCATATCTGGCCCTATCATTCGTGCGCCCAGACACAGCACGTTGGCATTGTTGTGACGGCGCGCCATTTGGGCAGCAAGGCCGTCACCACACAGCGCGGCACGGATATGCTTGTGGCGGTTGGCGGCTATCGAAATACCAATACCCGATCCACAGATAAGAACACCAGAATGACCGGGATTGCGCTGCATCCAGTTGGCCAGCGCATTGGCAAAATCAGGATAGTCAACCGATTGATTGTCCCCGGTGCCAATATCTTCCACATCGTAGCCAAGTTCCTTCAACTCTTCGATGAGGATTGCTTTCAGTTCGACACCAGCATGATCGTTGGCAATGGCGATGGTCTGTTTCATGGTTCGTTGACTCGTCCACCTATAGCGGATATATCCTTTATTTGCGGCATGGCTACTATATATAGGGAGTGCTTTTGTGCTACGCAACAGGAAAGAGCCGCAAAATCAGCGATTAATCCATGACACTAACTGACATTTTTCTGTTTACCGTTGCTGCATTTGCTGGCGGTGCCATCAATTCAGTGGCAGGTGGCGGAACTTTCCTTAC
>JBEBGP010000345.1:0-6300 GCA_040081045.1 Candidatus Nitrotoga sp. | reverse complement strand
GACCTGCCCAAGGTGTGGGCGGATCTGGACATGCCTTCCGGACACGCTTATGCCAAAGCATTGCGTACCGTCAAAACCTGTGTCGGCAGCGAATGGTGTCGATTCGGCGTGCAGGATTCCACGCAAATGGGAATCGATTTGGAGAAGATGCTGTGGAAAATGTACGCGCCACACAAGGTCAAAATCGCCGTCTCCGGTTGCCCGCGCAACTGTGCCGAATCGGGCATTAAAGACGTCGGTGTAATCGGTGTAGATTCCGGCTGGGAAATTTATGTGGCCGGCAACGGCGGTATCAAAACCGTGGTCGCGCAATTTCTAGTCAAACTGAAAACGCCCGCAGAAGTGTTGGAATATTCCGCCGCATTCCTTCAACTATACCGTGAAGAAGCGCGCTATCTGGATCGTACCGTGCATTACGTGGAGCGCGTGGGATTGGAATATATCAAACAAAAAGTGGTAGTGGATGCAGCCAATCGCGTCGCATTGTATGACCGCTTGCTGTTTACCATGCAGGACACCGTCGATCCGTGGAAAAAAGAAAACGTCCATATGCAGGAATTTGAACCGTTATCCATATAACCGCTAACCCTATCCATTCAGAAAGTAAATCATGAACAACTGGCTTAAAGTTTCAAATACTGCTGACATTCCGCAACTGGGGGCACGCGTGGTGACTACCCAGGCGGGCAACATCGCATTATTCAAAACCGCGGACAATGAAATTTTTGCGCTGCTGGATAAATGTCCGCACAAGGGTGGACCCCTCTCACAAGGCATCGTGTTCGGAAAAAAAGTGGCTTGCCCGCTGCACAACTGGAACATCTGTCTGGACGATGGCAATGCGGTAGCACCTGATGTGGGCTGTGCGCGCTCGTTTCCGGTAAAAGTAGAGGGCGACACAGTATTTCTTTCGCTCACTTAAGGAACCTTAACAAACCATGAGCAATAAAGTTTCCTTTAAATTTTTATATTGTTTGGCTTTTTATATCAGGGTAAACCATGGCAACTAGTTTTTGGAAAGCGGGACACAAACCCACACTTTTTTCTGCATTTTTATATTTTGATTTGAGCTTTATGGTGTGGGTGGTACTCGGCCCCCTGGCAGTACAAATCGCGTCAGATCTGCAGCTGACCTCCGCGCAAAAAGGCATGATGGTGGCCACGCCGATTTTATCCGGCGCATTACTGCGTATCGTAATGGGCGTGTTGGTTGATCATCTCCAACCCAAAATGGCCGGCATCATCGGACAGGTTATTATGCTGACAGCCTTGCTGGCAGCGTGGTTGCACGGCATACATAATTATCAGCAGATATTAATTCTGGGTCTGTTTTTGGGCGTAGCGGGAGCGTCATTTGCCGTGGCATTGCCGCTGGCATCGCGCTGGTATCCGCCCGAGCATCAAGGCAAAGCCTTGGGTATCGCGGGCGCTGGCAACTCCGGCACGGTACTGGCGGCGTTATTCGCGCCGGGATTGGCACTGATATACGGTTGGAATAATGTGTTTGGCCTGGCACTTATTCCCTTAACTATTACGCTGGTGATCTATATCCTGTACGCCAAGGACAGCCCAGAGTGCCCGCCCAGAAAGTCTTTGCACCAATACCTCAAAGTGCTGGGCGATAAAGATACCTGGTGGTTCATGTTGTTTTACAGTGTGACCTTCGGCGGCTTTGTCGGTATGGCCTCTTCATTGACTTTATATTTTCATGACCAATACGCGCTATCCCCGGTGATTGCAGGGTATTTCACAGCGGCTTGCGTGTGTGCCGGATCGCTCGTGCGGCCGCTGGGCGGCGCGATGGCGGATAGAATTGGCGGCATTCGAACCTTGCAATTCATGTATATTCTGGCTGCACTGTTTATATTTATCTTGAGTACGGGATTGGAAAATTCTTATGCCGCATTGACCATCACGGTGTGCGCCATGTTGTCGTTAGGCATGGGCAATGGCGCGGTGTTTCAACTCATCCCGCAACGCTTCCGCAAAGAAATTGGCGTGATGACCGGGTTGGTCGGCATGGCTGGCGGTTTGGGTGGATTCTATCTGGCGGCCAGTCTGGGCTACTCCAAGCAGATTAGCGGTAACTATCAAATTGGCCTGATAATATTTGCCAGTCTCGCCATTGTTGCAATGCTGGGCTTGCTCAGTGTTAAAAAACGCTGGCGCACCACTTGGGGTGCAGCTACCGCCACGACAGCACGAATCTAAATTTACCCGACCCATTCATGGCACTACAAATTAACATAGGCCAGGCTTCAGAAGCAGGTCTGCGTGAACGCAATGAAGATTACCTCGGCGCGGTGACCCCTGACGCTGATCTGCTCGCCACCAAAGGCGCATTGCTGGCAGTGGCTGACGGTGTGGGTGGTAACGCCGGCGGACGCGATGCTGCCGAGATGACCGTGCGCGGCCTGCTCACCGATTATTACGCCACACCGGAAACATGGGGCGCGTCCACCGCGCTGGATAAAGTGCTCATCGCCCTGAATCACTGGGTGCAATCTCACGCGGGACGACATCGTGATATGGCTGGCATGGCCACCACACTTTCTGTGCTGGTGCTGCGCGGCACGCACTATACCCTGGCGCATATTGGCGACAGTCGCATCTACCGTCTGCGCGACGGGCAGTTGCAGCAGCTCACCACCGATCACGTATGGGATAGACCGGACATGAAGCACGTCCTGAAACGCGCTATAGGACTGGATCAGCAATTGCAAATGGATTATGCAGAAGGCGAGTTGCGTGTGGACGATGTGTTTGCCATCATGACCGACGGCGTGTGGGAACCCCTGGGACAAAAGAACATACACGAAATTCTGCAACTATATAACAGCCCGCAAATGGCTGCGGATGATCTGGTCAAGCGCGCCCTGGCGCAGGGTGGCCAGGATAATGCCACGGCGCAAGTGGTACGCATCATGCGCTTAGGCCATGAAAATCTGGCGGATATGATGGCCGAAGCCAGACGTTTGAGTCTGCCACCCCGGTTGAAAGCAGGCGAACAACTGGACGATTTTAAAGTACTGGAATTGCTGCATGAATCGCGCGCCAGCCTGTTATACCGCGTTAAAAATCTGCTCAACGGCCAAATATGTGTGCTTAAAACATTGCAACCGCAGTTAGCTGACGATACGGAAAGTTGTAACGGCCTGGTCAATGAAGAATGGCTGGGACGGCGCGTGGTATCGCATTACTTCACGCAGGTTTTGCCCATTCCGCCCGAACGCCGTAGCTGCTTGTATTACGTGATGAGCTGGCATGTTGGCGCAACCCTGCAACACAAACTCGACACTGGTCAGCATTTTTCCGTAGCCGATGTAGCCAGTATCGGCATACGTTTGGTAAAAGGGCTGGCCGCACTGCATCGGTTGGATATAGTGCACCGCGACATCAAACCCGCCAATTTGCATCTGGGTGAAGATGGCAAATTGCGTATTCTTGACCTAGGTGTCGCACTTAATTCCAACGCCCGTAACACACTTGCGCCGGGCAATCCCGGCACACCCAGCTTCATGGCACCGGAACTTTTTACCGGCGCGGTGGCAGATGTCCAATGCGACTTATATGCCGCCGGAGTAACACTTTATTACTTGCTTACCCGCCGCTATCCGTATGGCGAAATTGAACCTTTTCAACGCCCGCGATGTGGCAATACGGTCTCACCCACCCGATACCGTCCGGACATTCCGCAATGGCTGGAAAATATTGTATTGAAGGCGGTGGCGCTTGACCGTAACATACGCTTTGAAACCGCTGAAGAAATGCTGTTGGCGCTGGAAGTCGGCGAGCGCAAACCGTTATTATTGTCTCCCAGAACCTCTCTGGCAGAGCGTAATCCCTTGCTACTGTGGCAGTGGATTGCAGTGTTTTCAATACTGGTCAATGTGCTGTTAATCTATCTATTGGTTGTAACCTGATGGCAAAATTAGCTGTGAAAAATCCGGCAAAATTACAGGACCCGTTCGGCAGAAAAATTAATTATCTGCGCCTATCGGTCACAGATCGCTGCGATTTCGCTGCACCTATTGCATGTCCGAAAAGATGGAGTTCTTACCACGCCATGACATTCTGTCTTTGGAAGAATGCCTGCGCGTCGCGCAAACTTTTGTGGCGTTCGGAATCAATAAAATTCGCCTGACTGGTGGCGAGCCACTGGTTAGAAAAAATTTACCCTGGCTAGCCGCGCGCATCAGTGAAATTCCCGGCTTGCACGAACTGGTATTAACCACCAACGGTTCGCAACTGTGCCAATTTTCTCAGCCACTGGCGCAGGCGGGCGTGCATCGCATCAATATCAGCCTGGACAGTTTGCACGCCGACACATTCCAGAAAATTACACGCACGGGTGATTTGCGAAAAGTATTGGCCGGCGTGGATGCCGCGATTGATGCCTTTGGCGCAACCAATATCAAGCTCAACACAGTCATGCTGCGTGACACCAATCACCTTGAATTCCCTGCTCTGGTTCATTTTGCGCTGGACAAAAAAGTCAACCTCAGCTTCATCGAACAAATGCCCCTGGGCGAAAGCGGACACGATTACACCCATTCTTTTTATAGTAGCCAGGACGCGCTCGCCCAGCTCAAACAGCATTACGAGTTAATCCCCGGTTCAGAGAATTCTGGCATGGATAGTACTGGCGGTCCGGCGCGCTATTGGCAAATCAAAGGACACGCCACACGCATCGGTTTTATTTCGCCGCACTCACACAATTTTTGCGGCAGTTGTAACCGGATGCGCGTCACTGCACGCGGCGAGCTTTTCCCCTGCCTGGGCAATGAAGGTATGGTTGATTTACTGCCTGCGCTACGCGCTGAAAATAATAGCGATTTACATCATTTAATTTTGCAAGCCACTGCCGAAAAACCATTGGCACACGAATTTGATATTCAACTCCACAAACCGCGCATTATTCGCTTTATGTCGCGCACGGGTGGGTGATTAACCGCGTGAACAGCCCCGCAATCACCACCGTCATCCTGGCTGGCGGTACAGCCACGCGCATGGGCGGCGATAAAGGTCTGCAACTGCTGCATGGCCGCCCGCTCATTGACTGGGTATTGGATAAGATGCGTCCGCACAGCGCGGAAATATTGCTCAACGTAAATACTGACAATACAAATTATCTGCGCGAAGGTTGTCGCACCATTAAAGATATTAAAAGCAAAGATATGAAAAACAATGTTGGCCCGCTGGCCGGCCTGCAATCCGCATTGCATCATGCGCGCCACGAGTGGCTGGCGAGCGTGCCGTGCGACACACCTTTTTTGCCGGATGATTTGCTGCCCCGATTATTCGCCGCTCTGCAAAATAAACATGCCGAAGTTGCGGTGGCCGTGGAAGGCGGGCAGCAGCATCCGACCATCGCGCTGTATAAAAAAAGTGTGTCGCCTGAACTGGATATTTTTCTAAACTCGGGACAACGCAAAGTGGGAGAGTGGGTTAATTCACTGCGCGTGACCGAGGTAATATTCGACGATGCCCGTGCATTCCTTAATATCAATTCCACACAGGATTTACTGCAAGCCAACCAAAAATTAAACCTGTCATTACTCAAACCATGACTTCTAAAATTCGCATCGGCTTTGCTTCCATCAGTGATCGCGCCAGCAACGGAGTCTATCAGGACGCGGGTTTACCGGCATTGGAAGAATGGTTCACGCGAGCACTGCTCAGCCCGTGGCAATCCATCACCCGACTAATTCCAGACGAGCAAGCGTTGATCGAAACCACCTTGATTGAATTATCCGATCATGAACATTGCTGTTTGATTTTAACCACTGGCGGCACAGGCCCGGCTCCAAGAGATGTCACACCGGAAGCGACGCTGGCAGTGGCACATAAAATATTACCCGGCTTGGGCGAACAAATGCGCGCAGTGAGTTTGCAATATGTGCCGACCGCTATTTTATCGCGCCAGGTAGGCGTGATACGCGGGCAATCTTTAATCATCAACCTGCCTGGACAGCCCAAGGCCATCAAGGAAACACTGGATGGTGTATTCGCTGCTGTGCCATACTGCATTGACCTCATCGGCGGACCTTACATTGAAACCAATCCTGAAGTATTGGTTGCCTTCCGCCCAAAATCAGCACAACACAATCCCAAATGAAAAAAACTGCAATACCTGTTATATTGCACCGCCTGTACACAGGCATCTTCACAAAATGGACTTTTTTAGTTAGGATGCTGCAAGTGTCAGCAATCAATTCCATGCAAAAATCCCAGGCAAACAAATTTCAGCCAGACTCTTTTACAAAACATTCACTAAAATTTGTGCATTTCCAGATTTGA
>JBEBGP010000377.1:0-6300 GCA_040081045.1 Candidatus Nitrotoga sp. | reverse complement strand
ATGTTCTCGTGACGAGCTTGCGCGGCGGTAATGCTGATGCGCTTAGGGTCTTTCAGCAGACGTTTAGCCAAGCCGCCAATCATGCCATCCAGGGTGGCCGAGAACAGCAGGGTTTGACGGGTAGCAGGAGTGGCCGCAGCAATGCGTTCCACATCATCAATAAAGCCCATGTCCAGCATACGGTCTGCCTCATCCAGCACCAACATTTCCAGGCGAGAAAAATCAATACGACCGCGTTCAATGTGGTCGATCAAACGACCGGGTGTCGCCACCAGAATATCAACCGGACTGGATAGCAACTTATTTTGTAGCGGGTAAGGCATACCGCCCAGAATGCTGACCACTTTCAGACGCATACTTTTGCCGTATTTGGCTGCAGCATCCGAAACTTGTTGAGCTAATTCGCGGGTAGGAGTCAGCACTAATACGCGCGGACCTTTGCTGTGTACGGCAGATGGCTGAGCGATGCGATGCAGTGCGGGCAAAATAAAAGCAGCTGTTTTACCTGTGCCAGTTTGAGCAGATGCCATTAAATCATGGCCCGCCATGACAGTTGGAATGGCCTCGGCCTGAATAGGTGAAGGTGTGGTGTAGCCAGACTCTTCAACTGCTTTTAGAATGTTCGGATGCAAGCCTAACGCTGCAAAACCGTTATCGGCAGAAGCTGGCGCGGCAGTAATGGATAGGCTAGCTATAGGTTTAGCAATGCTGGGTTTGGCAATAATAGGCTTGGCGATAATAGGCTTCACAATAATTGGCTTGGGATTGGTATGGGTTATATTTTCAGTTGACACGTAAATTCCTTAATAAGTAAAAATGTATACAGCCAAACTTTGGATGCATACAGATGGGCGCTTGCTCGGCTAAAAAGCCAAGCAATAAAATTCAGTAGGGGGATTTAGACTCTACCGGCGCATAAACATCGTCGCTAACCGGTAAAAAGCAGGGCTTTATCCCACAGGGGGACAATGTAAAACAGCCTAAAAGGTCAGATAACGATGGACTAACGTTGCACGAACATCACAACGAAGCGCGCATTATACATAGATAAATATATTTGGCTAGAAATTTATAGGAGAGGAATTATGGGAATTATTATTTTGTCGTCAATGCTGGGACTGGAAACTATAGGCAATACGATCTATCAAAGTGCACCGCAGGGCGTTCAGCCCAGACGATTTATTGCAGTTTGTGCGGTGCTATGATCACGTTTCGCGTAAGCGTCTCGTCTATCAGATATTCGCGGGAATGTTCCCTAAACTGTTGCAGTTCAAATGTAAACCCACACACCAGCCATCGCAAAAATAACAAATTACTATAGCCGCCCTTCATATACAAATCATTCAATCATTCAGCAAGCCACTCAGTCGTCCTGTCCATTTTTTGAAACTCAGGCGTATCATTGCCTCAAGAATATGGGCATTCGGTGTCGTTAAATACGGTAATTTTATGTAAATTTTTTCATCATCCTTCGCTGTAATCTCAAGAGAGCCGCCAGCACTTCTATAGGTCACTTGCATCCAGTCACGATATTCCAATTCGTCACTACCCAAAAACTTATGTTTCGTAAGTTGTACGCCATGATCATCAATGACTACGCCGCCAAATGAAACACGGTTACCACCCTTGAGAGACTTCAAGGTTTCCGTTAGCAAACGGACGCACACAGCTCGCCAAAGCTTATCGGTAAATGTGCTGTAAATTTCCTCTTTGCGAGTTTCTATTACGGCAGATGATCGATTGTCACCGACTGCAATAGTGTAGTCTGTTCCCGTTGGCATTCCGTTTACCGAACGTCTAACTGCACCCCATTTAACCCAAGTGATCGATTCCAGCGGAAAACGCTTATCTTTCCACTCAACACCATTTGACGAGATGCGCAATGTATCTTTAAACACAAGGCCAATTTCAGCTTGATAGAATATTTCCTTTGCCCATTCATTTTTGCGTTTTTGAGCATTTTTCCGGTTTACATTAATTTCATCAAGGGTCTCTGCATCTTGGTCAAGCTTTTCAACCATTTCTGACAATTCGGCAAAGAGTTCTTGGAGAACTTTGGTGAGTCTATTTACTGTATCAAGCATATCGTGTTTGTTAAACAGGTCCAGCCCCAAGTCACGGATAGTGTGTGCAACTTCGTAACTGAGATCGTGGTCAAGCCCGCGTGCCTTCACGCTGAGTTGAATCGGCTGCGCCACGCGGTCCCACTTGCTCACCACTTGAATCAATTTGTCGACAAGTGGCTTAACAGCGCTTTCGCCTTTGTGGGCTGATTGGAGAATCGCCTCTGCAAGTTTTTTGATATTTTCGGCTTCTGGTTGAAGATAGCGGTTGGCATCCGTTTCGTATCGTTCAACCAGATCGTGAATAAGCGACGCCCCATGCTCTTCCCCGGTATCGGTCGTGGTCTCGACAACCCGAGTAACGACATCAACCAATTTATCTGAAGAAAATCGGTTCAATGCAGTTTTGATGGTATCGGTGTAGTAGTGCTGCCGCTCGCGCAATTCAACCTCTATTTGCTCTATCCCCTTCACTTCAGGAAAGCCGGATACTGAACGATCTTCATTAATCTCGCGCAGCACGTCTTCCGGCTTAATCATGTCGACCGTGTAGGCAAACTCGACAATCCAGTCGCACCACTGATCGACATCCATCTCAGGATCGAGCAGCTCAATGGTTGCTGCCAGCAGATTTGCCTTGGCTAAAGCAGGCGCTGTGGTAGCCTTCTTTACCAGGTCAATATGACTATGCAGATTACCGATCAAGACTCTTGCGCTATTGGGAAAAAGGCCTGGCAACCATGCCATTTCGACCGCGAGACGATTGCGAGGTGTGGTTAGATCGCTCCTTGCCTTGGTGCAAACGTCGCCATCAAGCATCAAACTTTTTTCTTCCGCCAGCTCAACAATACGGCGGCGGTCGTCTCGCGTAGTCGCACCAAGTAGGTAAAACGGGGATTGTTTCAAAGATGTCATGGATAAGAATCGTTTGGATACTAAGATTAAAACTCCGCCTCAGAAATATCACGCATTTGCATATTGCCGTTTTGAATCTTGTAAAGCGTCATAGTCATTTCGCTATATCTAGTGCCGCCATCCTCATGAATTTCTTGAAGTTCAAACCCCTCTGATTTCGATATTCCCCCATTACGCAGGTCGCGATAGCGGACATCATAATTTCCCGCTCTGACACTGCTAAATGTGAATTTTTCGCCAGCTTTGATAAACACGTGACGAACCGCGTCAGGAGGTGATTGATTGAGCGCGAATAATTTCAAATAGACGTTGGAGTCGTTACTTGTGTTGTCTATCGTCAGTGAAGAAAGTCCGTCAGTATTTAATTTTTTATAGCCAACTAAGTAACCTGATTTGGTTGGCCATGGCTGACCGTTTGGTGCGTGACCTATTGGGTCGAGATTGAGTACAGGAGGCACAAGCGATCTATCAAAAGCGGTAAATTCCAGATACGCATCTGCCACATCATTTGGATTAAGTTGCGGCGTTACTACAGAATCAAAATATTCCTCGCGCGCGGCGGCCTTGTCGGCATCAGACAATGCCTGATATTCCGGTTTTTTAACAACTTCACGCCACGGTAAAGCCATATTTAACCCCGTGGCAGATTTACTCGTTGACGAATATGCGGGTGACGGGGAATGCGACGGGTTCTTCTCTTTGCCGGAATTACCGATGCCTATCAAAACAACCAACACAATGCCTATACCCCAAAACCACTTCGCACTTGAGCTACCGCTAGGCGGCAGAGGTGATACAGGTAGTTTATTAACCCGAGGCGATTCTGTTTGCGCTGTTGTGTGTTGCGAGCCACTGGTTGATGACGTTGTGGCTTCAGGTTGATACGTGGGCTGGCTCGTCGATTCGCGGGCGGCAGATTCAATATCCTTGCTGACATCCGAAACGAGATCGCTGAAACCGCCAAAGCCTTTGCCGCCGGCACTTGGTGAGGTATTCTGGTTGCTATCATCGTTAGAAAGTTTATCTGCCATGTCCAGTTGCCCACTCAGGTAAAGCCGATTTTCCTGTGCGTACCCTCATCATTACTGCGCAACGGCGTTGCATCCATCGCCAGCAACAGGCTGGATTGATCCAGCTTGTCTTTACCTGCCCGTGCGGCCAAGCGAGCGCCTTCTCTGACAGAGAACGCGACATCGGATAACGGGCGGCCTGTCAGCCGCTTTGCAAGCAAGGCCACATCAATATCATTTTCGCATGGCAAGTCTTTTACCAACTTCTCTAACAAGGCGTGAACCTCTTCTTCCGATGCCATCCCTACCTTGACGACATGGTCAAAACGACCACGCCGCAAAATGGCCGCATCAATCATTTCGATTTTGTTAGTCATCGCAATAATCAGTACGCGATTTTTGATTGCCTCTGGAATGCGACGGAGGAATTCCGCAACTTCTTCTACATGGTGCTGACCTGACATGCCCGATTGGCGCTCGGATAGAAAGGCTTCCATTTCGTCTATCACCAGCACTGCTGGTGCGTTTTCCATCGCTTTGTCAAAAACCTCAGCCACCTTTTTACTGGTTTCGTGAATATAGGGGCTGGCAACGCTGGATGCCTCGATCTGGAAACTCGGCCAGCCAAGATAATCAACCAGCCGTTCAACAGCGAAGGTCTTGCCGCAACCCGGTGGGCCGTGCAGGATGATTGCAGACGGAAATTCGATGCCCAATACTTTGTAGCGTGCTTCATTCTCGATGATGTCAACAACGTGCTCGTTGATGAACCGCTCAAGTTCGGGGCGACCAGCGAGAGAAAACTGTACTGATTTTTGCTCTTCGGGCTTTGCCACGCCTGCCGCTTCGCTTTGTTCGGATATTTTCGGTGCTGATGGCTTTGGCCCGATGATTTTTTCAGAGACTTCAAATCCACCCTTGACCACAACATCGCGCAAGTGCGACACCCCAAGCCAATTCGTAAGTGTTCGCAGGCGACGAAATGATTGAACGGAAACTGGCACACCACCCGTCAGCCATGTGCCGAATACCACGTCGTCGCTGATCCGGGCCGAAAGGCTGTAGGTCGGCAGAAGCCGGGACAGCCGCTCGACGTATATGGCATCGTGAACCGAACTCGTCGCATCAATATCGCGTGTCGCCTTCAGCGATTCCGCGAATGACAATGCCTCGTTCTTGCTTTCCGGTGAGTGACTCTCGATGACCGGCGCTAATACATAGTCAATGCCAGATGAAAATTCGCAATACTTTTCACCTCCAAACTCGAAGGAACGTATCTGGCTGGCGTCGAGCAGACCGCTTTCAATCCACCGTGCCGCAAGCAACTGCTTTGTGACTAGAATTCGCCCGCCACCTTGCGCCTCATAGATTTGCCAATCCGTACCTTCATGCAAGGCGAGACGCGCCCGCTCACCATCTGGCGTGGAAAATCCAACGGGTAGCCAAGCATCAAGAGCCACGATCAACCCCGCGTGATGTTGGCGGCGGCGAGCATGTCGTCATCATCGCCAGAGGAAATACGAATTGAATAAAGCTGCCCCACAACATTGCGCAGTTTTTCAAAGTCGTCGGCCTTAATTGCCTCTTTTCCAACAGCAACTAATTCAGCATGTTGCCGACGATCCGCAAACTGCCAAGGCTCTTCAGACAGTCGTTTGAAGGTATCGACGACAAAGAAATCCTGCCGCCAGAGAATTTGCCAATTACGCCCGCGCAGCTCATTCAAATGATTCTCAAAGTCGCCGCTGTTACTGTCGATTGCCCGCTGCGCTGTGCGTACAAGGTTGTCAAAAGAGCTGGCTTCCGTTGGCCGAGCTTGCTCACGAACAGCCTTATTAAAGAAGTCCACACAAGAATCGAGGTCCATTTGACGAATCGGTTTGATATTCGATTTGCGGACATCGGCCAATAATTTTTTGGCCTCCTGCACGTTGTCCATCGCCTGCTTGGCAGTCTCGGGATCAGACTCATTGGATTGAACAGATGATGCCTGGTCAAGCTTCTGAAGAGCTTGATCAAGCTTGGGATCATTGATCTTGTCGGCTACACCATCGATTCGTTCGCGAACGATTTCGACTTCTTCGGCAATCTGCTTTGATGCGTCACTAAAATCGATCTGGCTTTCCTGGCGCGAGTAAAAATTTCGGTGGCTATCAAACTGTCCAATATTCTGGACAGAAACAGACAAAACAACCTGACCAGAGTCCTGAACCTCGTAATCACATATCAGCTCAGCGCCTTGACTGATAATGCCCTCATCAAAATCAGAGCCCTTGATACTGAATACCCCGATGGCTCTATTTTCTCTGACC
>JBEBGP010000242.1:0-6317 GCA_040081045.1 Candidatus Nitrotoga sp. | reverse complement strand
CGAATCCTGCTGGACGGGTTTACACCCTCACCTATTCCGCCACCGATGCTTCCGGCAATAAATCGACCGCCCGCACTACCGTCACCGTGCCGCATGATCGGCGATAAGAAATTAAATAAAATGCAAATAGACTGCTACAGTCACTTGCGGTTTTTTTGCCGACAATGTGTGCTATTTGACGCAATAGCTTCTCAATCCTTAAATTTTTGTCAGCATACCAAAAGTCAATAGCCGCTTGCAGAACAGTGGCTACTAGAGGATAATTCGTAGTTCTTTAAACCTGTTACTGTAGAAACGAAGGCGAACCAAATGAAAGCAGATATCCATCCAGCATACGGCGAAATCGAAGTCGGTTGTAGCTGCGGCAATAAATTTAAAACTAAATCTACTGTAGTGAAACCATTGCATATAGAAGTTTGTTCAGAATGTCATCCTTTTTATACAGGGACGCAAAAAATTGTAGATACGGCCGGGCGTATTGAGAAGTTTAACCAGAAATACAGTCGACCAAGTAGCAAGGCTGTAACCTGATTAGCTGGCAGTAATATCTTTGGGTAACAAATCAGGGCAGCTTACGCTGCCTTTTTTGTTTGTCTTAATTCAGCGTTATAATTCACTCTCATCCGGATTTCTTAATGCATTACCCATGATCTAAACACAAGTTTTTAGAAAGTGTCCGTTGGGGTTTATTTATGGAACGCCCAAACAGCTCCTGATTATTTCAAGCTCGCACACCATTCACTTCCGGAAAAATGCAGAAAATCATTTACGACTAATTCTTGCCAATTTTCCACAAAGCGGGTTAACTTCCGCGCAGTTATTTAAAGTGGTGGAGTAATCCTGCCATATTTTCAAACCTTAACTATTCATCTCCATGTACCCCCATCAGGAATTTACATTTCAAAAACACAAGGAATCCATCCTTCCAGCTAAAGTCTGGACATTGGGCTTGCTGTGTGCGGTGTGGACGGTAACAGGACTGATCGGCCATGATCCGTGGAAGCCCATAGATGCATATGGATTCGCGCTGGTTTATCACATTGTACAAAGTGGTGATTGGTTAGTACCCACTTTAGCGGGGCAGCCGGACATGGATAACCCGCCATTGTTTTATATGACCGCTGCCGCGCTGGCAAAATTATTTTATCCGCTTCTGTCGCTCCACGATGGCGCACGCTTGGCGAGTGGCTTGTACACCTTCATCACATTACTATTTGTCGGGTTAACCGGACGTGAATTATTTGGCACGGGGCGCGGCTGGGCTGCGGTGATTATTTTAATTGGCTGCCTGGGATTACTGGTTCATGCACACGAACTCTTTACAGAATTGGCTTTGCTGGCGGGTTGCGCCATGATGCTGTTCGGGTATGCAAAAAGTTTGCGATACCCGCTGGCGGCGGGTATCGCCCTTGGCTGTGGCGCAGGTATAGGATTCATGTCCAACGATTTTGCTGCGCTCGTATTATTTCTACTCACCAGCGCAACACTGTTAATGTTTAGCGTCTGGCGCACACACACATACTTTTCCAGCCTGGGCATTGCATTGTTATGTGCGTTGCCGTGGATTTTAATCTGGCCTGTTTTGCTTTATCTGCGATCACCCGAATTATTTATGGTGTGGGCGTGGGACGCAAATATCGGACGCTGGCTGGATTTCATGCGGCGCGGTGATTTTCCGGGGCTGCCTCATTATCTAAAAACTCTAATGTGGTTTGCCTGGCCAGCCTTGCCACTGGCGCTGTGGACGGTGTGGCAGGCGCGATTCAAAATAATGCAGGAGACCGCCTTGCAATTGCTGTTGGCAAGTTCCGTTGTCATACTGCTGATATTAAGTTTTTCACCCAACTATGGCGAAGAACATGCCATGCCATTGCTGTTACCGCTCGCACTGCTGGCCTGCGCCGCACTTTCCACATTGCGGCGCGGCGCGGCAAATGCACTAAACTGGTTTGGTATTATGACCTTCGGATTGATAGCCATTTTATTATGGTGGGCATGGGCAGGGTTGCTGTTGAATAATCGCACCCGAGTCACCACCCTGCTCAAGGAATTTCACCCAAGCTTTATGCCCAGTATCGAAACGCCCGCCTTCTGGACAGGAATCATTTTTACCGTGTTGTGGATAATTCTGGTTTGGCGAGTCAGACGGTCGATGCGCCGTGCAGTGGTGAACTGGGCCGCCGGAGTAACGCTGGTATGGGTGCTCGCTATGACGATATGGCTGCCGTGGCTGGACACGGGCAAAAGTTATCGCGGTATATTCACCTCACTGAAACATGCGCTACCAGTGCAGCATCGGTGTGTGGCCTCGCAACACATAGGCGATACACAGCGCGTGATGCTGCAATATTTTGGCGGAATCAATACCCTTAATCAGGCGCAGAATGTGTGCGATTTATTGGTTATACAAGGTGAACCGCTACAACTTTCCAGGAATGGGGCAGAATGGATCAAGCTATGGGAAGCCAAACGGCCGGGAACGCGTCCGGAGCATTATTATTTATATCAGCGCAGTAAACAGGCTGTATTGCAGGGAAACTCTAATAATTGACCTTGAGTAGTCTGCAACTTTAGATAACACTATTTGCATTTTATTTGGTCCCTCTACGAATACGGGAAGTCTGTTTATATTCGTTTGAGAGAGACGCGCCAAAAGCGCGCAACCCCTCACTTTAAGTTAGGCTTCACTCTCAGGAAACGGAGCGGGAATGAATTGGAATAGCACAAAGATCAGATATGGATGGTTACTGATAACCATTCACTGGCTCATGTTGCTATTGATCGCTGCGGCGTATACCACTATGGAATTCAAGTCAATTTTTCCAAAAGGAAGTCCTGCGCGTGAGACGATGGCAATCTGGCACTACATGCTGGGACTGTCGGTATTTTTCTTGGTGTGGTTGCGTCTGTTGGTACGTTTGGCGGGGTCCGATCCTGTTATCGAACCTGCGTTGCCGACTTGGCAGGTGCTATCGGCCAAGGTCATGCATCGGACCTTATACATCTTGATGATCGGCTTGCCTTTGTTAGGTTGGCTGATACTCAGCGCAAAAGGAACACCTGTACCTTTCTTTGGCTTGGAGTTACCCGCGTTGATTGGCGAGAGCAAGGGACTGGCCAAGTGGCTCAAGGATGTTCACGAGGCCACTGCAACAATAGGCTATTTCCTGATTGGGATACATGCTGCCGCAGCGCTCTATCATCACTATTTTAGGCGCGATAACACTCTAAAATCGATGTGGTATGGCCGCTGATCAGTCATTTCGTATCCGGGCGAAACCTAACCACGACGTGCAATCAACGCCAGGAAGCCGGCAAGATTAACACCAAACATTAGATGACATAAACGGGTGTATCCGAGGTATCGAACATGATATTGATTACAGAGCTCTTCGATCCATTGGGGCTAAAGAACCAGTTGCTTCGGGATCGCGCACAACAAGCAAAGATTGAACAATCACATCAATTCGTCGCTCATGTAAATGAAAATGAATTGGCCTGCATCTCTTTTGATAGTGGTACTTGAAACAAGGTTACTCGGTAGCCAACGACTATTCATCCGAGTTTGAAAAATCGCCTGGTTCAAACAGTGCCTAAATACCATGATGCCCAACCCTGCGTTCAAGCGGGACGGCACAAAAGCAGCGCAGCTTGCGTCAGGAAAGTCGCCAAGGCATGCGACATGGCATATCACGCAAGGAAATCATTTATTGACTGCCCCGACCAAAAAATAAATTGGGATTTCAGACAAGCGGTATGCAGAAAGGGATAAGCGGCATTTCAAGAGTGGTGAACGGCATTGCAGAAAGGGGGTAATGCAGGCAAAGTGACGCATCGTCAAGATACCGTTTTCTGGACAGACTCAACATAGCGAGGTGTTTTGGTTTCAGCATTTGGGGATAACAGACATTATCGAAAGGGGAAATTAACAATGATCGATTTGCGTTCGTGGTTATTTTGGCCCGACAGCGTGGCGCTGTCTGTCCTGGCTCTGGGCATACTGTTGATGTTATTTCTTTATGCGGCACGCAAACTTATGCATGGCATGATCCACTCGCTGTGCAATCTGATCACCCAATCCACCCGTTTCATTTCCCGCTGGCTGTTTCTGAGCGCGGATAACCTGCGTGTGCGCAATCAATCGGTGTTGCTGGCGCATAGCAAGGAAAGTGCAGCTACCGTGATCGATCGGGAGTTCGAGCGGGTGACCAACATCATTCGCAAGGACATGCAGGAATTCCCCGCCCTGCAGCGCAAATTGATGGAGGAATTGACACGCATCGAGGATGATTACCGCAAATGCGGTGAAGTCCCGCCGCCGCCCCCTGAGTGGCTAAGCGCCCTTGAATCGGTCTCGCAGATCAAATCGGGAGGCGACATGCCGCGCAAGCTGCTGGAGGACATCAACAAATCCATACAGAAGATCCACGACAAGACCGTGGCCGAATTCCGTCGTTCTTATGAAGAGCGTCACAAGATTCTGAAGACGCTTAACCCGACCTGGCGCTCGGTGGAAAAGCTAATCGGCGAGATGGGCAAGAAGATGGTCACTCTTGAAACCAACGCCAAACAGATCGATGGCCATATGAACAAATTCGGGGCGATACAGGCCAAGGACGCCAAAACCGACCACGCGCTGACCACCTCCGCTTTCGTGCAGTTGGCGATTTCGGGGCTAGTCATGGTAATCGCGATGGGCGGTGCTTTTATCAACTATAAACTGATCGCTTTGCCCATGTCGGAAATGGTCGGAGCCAGCGATTATATTTCCAGCAACCTGAAGACTTCGGATGTGGCGGCATTGGTAATTATCCTGATGGAAGCGTCGATGGGATTGTTCCTGTTGGAATCGCTACGCATCACGCAATTGTTTCCCAGGATCGCCAGCATGGACGATAAGATGCGCCACCGCTTGATGCTGGCTTCGCTAATCTTCCTGATCATCCTGGCGGCTATCGAGTCGTCGCTGGCACTGATGCGCGACATGCTGATCGCCGACAAGGCTTTGCTGATGCGGGACCTGGCCTCCGCCGCACCGCCCGCATCAGATAGCATGATGGCGAGCATACCGATGGCCGGTCAGATGATCATGGGATTCGTGTTGCCGTTTGCACTGGCTTTCGTGGCGATTCCTTTGGAAAGTTTGGTGCATTCGCTACGCACCGTCATTGGTGTGCTGATCGTGCAGGCCATGCGCGGACTCGGTTTCACGCTCAGATTCACCGGCGTGATATTCATGCGTCTGGCCAAGGTGCTCGAGTTGGCGTACGACATCCCCATCGTTATCCCGCTGATGGTAGAACGCTGGGTGGTAGGAATACGCAACAATCCGCCTGCCAAAGAACAATCCAAATAAGGGAGCACATCATGAAAAGGTTTCAGTTCCTCTGGATCCTGTTGTTGGGCACATTTCTGGTTAGCGCTTGCGGTGACAGCCGTGTGCACAGCCAGGGCGTGTATATGCTGGTAGATACTTCCGGCACTTACGCTCGGGAGATGAACAAGGCAACCAGAATCATCAATTATCTACTGGCCACTCTGAATTCGGGCGACTCAATTGCAGTGGCCAAGGTTGAGACGCGCAGCTTCACGGAAAAAGACATTGTCGCCAAGGTTACCTTTGACAAACGTCCATCGCAGGCAACCCAGCAAAAGCGCGCATTCAAGGCCAAAATCGAAACGTTTGCCAAGGGAGTCAAAGGCAGTGCATTTACCGATATTACCGGCGGCCTGATTCAGGGCGCGGAATATCTTAAAGAGACCAAAGCCGGCATCAAGACCATCGTCATCTTCTCCGATATGCAGGAAGAATTGGGCAAGGGAACCATTCGCGATTTTCCGATCAAGCTCGATGGTATCCGCATCGTGGCCTTGAACGTGACCAAGCTGCACACCGACAATGCCGATCCGCGCATCTACCTCGATCGTCTGGCCCGCTGGGAGGCCAGAGTACGCAAGGCCGGCGCCACGGAATGGGTTGTGGTGAACGATTTGGAAAACAACATGGAGTCCATTTTGAACACCCGCTGATAGTGTTATGTTGAACGGTCTGGGATATGCATAACACTATTTGCGTTTTGTTCCGCCATATTTATCTTCAATTCGCATCAGCCGTTTATACCCCCCAGTTTTAACAACCCGACAGAAGTTTAAGGAAGCACTGATTTAATCCCACATGGCCGCGACATCGGTTTTGCGGGATGGAATGCACGGAGCAAAGTGACGCCAAGGGTCGTTCCCTTGGCTAGCCTTGCGACAATGCAGACCGCCCGTAAAACCATGTCCCATATGGGTTGCGACCAAATTGCGTGCTCGCT
>JBEBGP010000316.1:0-6347 GCA_040081045.1 Candidatus Nitrotoga sp. | reverse complement strand
TGCGACAATGCAGGACGCCCATAAAGCCATGTCCCGCCAAAATTTTGTTGAAAACTGGGGTTGCGACCAAATTGCACGCTCGCTGTGTTGCACCCCTCGCCAGGGAGAACGACCCCTGGCCTTCGGGATGCGTCTTGCGATCATCACAATTTGGTCTGCAACGCGGCTCATGGAGGATTAAATCAGTGCTTCCTTAGTTGGTGGAATAAATGTGGATATCCTACTCACGAACGAATAAATTTATGGGCAACATGATAGGACTCATAGTGATCAAGAATACGTATTGAAGTTGAACCATTCGGGTCTTTGCGAAATAAATCTTCCAGCGTGCCTTTGACTGTACCCGCCCACGGCGAGTGCGGGACAAAAACATAAATTGAGCCTGCTGCAAATAACAAAGCTTTCTTCTGCAGCGGATATTCTGGACTGCTCATTAAGGGTAGATAGGGATTTTCAATGGGCAGCATGGCCACGGGTAGCGGCTCCCTAACGTTTATATGCGTATCCGGCAGCCAGCCAATATCGGATGGTTTTGAAAATGACACCATTGCCGCCATCACAAATGCAGGCAGTGTGATTATCATCCACTCCTTATGTTGCAGGTAAACAATTGCACCCAAAGCCAATGCAGCACCCGCGAACATGAATAGCATGGTGATGAAAAAAATCGGGTAAATAATGATCGGCAGTGAAATAATGCCCGACACGGCAAAGGTCAGTCGCTCCCCCAGAGTGGCAATCCAGCCAGCGAAAACCATGATGGGAAAGTAAGAGATGCGCCACACGACCAGTGCGGTGAGCAACAATATTGCAGTTCTAAAGGGTGATGCCAAGTCTTGGCTTGGGGCGAACCAATCCAATGAAACCAGTATGCCCCAAGCAATGCCTGTTAGCGACATCACTTGAAACGTGGCGAATAGATGGGGTTGGTTCAGAACGGGCACTTGATCAAACCAAATGCCCGCTATCACCGCGATAGCCAGTCCCAAAAAGAATGCAATCTTGGTTGGCAGTGAAAATTGAGTTATTACGGGTATTTGATCAAACCAAACACCCGCTATCACCGCGATAGCCAGTCCCAAAAAGAATGCAGTCTTGGTTAGCAGTGAAAATCGAGCCATCTGGTTTAAAATACCATTCTTTTGGTCAAATCGGGAGTCACTTTATCCAAACGTAATGCGAGAATATGTAATTTTCGCGTGGGGACAGTTGGAAATAAATGATGTTCAACGTGAAAAAACATATTGTAGGAAATTACACTTTTAAATTTGTTGCGGATTGTTCGACCAATCTCCTGCTCAAAATCGCAGTCATGATGCACCGTCCACACCGCAAAAAAAGCGGTTAAGCATTGTGCAATGAACATAACAATCACGTGGTACATCAGCACCTCGTTATTAAATACAAACATCACCAGGCCAATCCAGATTACATTCGCCAGCAATTCCGCATAAACCCAACGTTTGATGCGTTTACTGCCTTTGGTCAGCGCAGTTTTGTGCAGCAAAACCGGGAAAATCGGGCCAAACAATAAGGCTTTCCACCAGGGCATTTTTGCACTGGCAGCTTCGACATCTTCCTCTTCCAGACAATGACGATGATGCCGCAAATGGTTAAACTGTACCGCGTGCATCGAGCCCAGCATGACAATGCTGAGAATAAACATAAGCCATTCATGCCCCGCCCTGCTCAACCCCACCGCATAGTGATACGCGTTGTGTACCTGGCGCAGTCCGCATAAAAAGAACATGAACGATGCGCCGAGCGCAAAAAAGTATTGTTGGTAATATGCCAGCACGAAGGAAAGCATCAGCCATGGTGTGGAAATAAACAGTTCATCCACCACGTCAGCGCGGGTAAGAGTACACAGATCGCGCCATTCCACGCTCTTTAAACGCGGGTCACGCATAACTTCAATTGCCATAATTTATCTCCTGCAAGTGCTTGGCTATAAGGGACGGGGGTGTTTATTCAGCGTGGTAAGACAGGGGCTATTCTATCAATTTCAATAAAAATCTCCAGCCCCCCGTTTTCATTCCAAACAAGGAGCGAGCAACGCATCTCGCCGGATGATTGTCAACAGACTCCAGATAAAGCGCTGATTTATTCTGTCGCTTGCGAGTGAGCTGCTGTTGTATCAAATAAAAACATACAACCTGTTTTAATCGACACCCATAATGTGATGCAAACAAGTTTCTTTGAACTGAAAGCCATCACTATTTTGGCACTTGGATGCGGCGTATTAGGCTGTGGGAGTCCATTCCATTATTTCAGTTCTAACCAAAATTATGGTTGACAGAGTTGTATTACTTCAACTTAAACACAATATCTTTCATGCGCTCCAGTTTTGGCGAGACCACAGGCACCGTCAGCATGGTGCTGGCGATGGCCATTAGTAACAGGGCGGTGAAGGTTGCGCTGGTGATGATGCCTTTGTCCAATAGCACATTGACAAAAATAATCATGATCAGCGCCTTGGTTTGTAATAGCCAGCCTATCACTGATCCTTCTCCCGGTTGCCATTTGAGTATCTTTCCGGCGATATGAGTGCCGAGCAATTTTCCTGACACCGAGGCGAACAACAATATCCCTGCGGCAACGAATACCGCTGTTCCACCCAATGCCCAATTGGTACGCAGGCCGGCGCTCAGGAAGAACACCGGCATAACGATCAGCAATACATGGTGGCGCAGCATATCCATCTGTTTCTGGTTAAACCAATCGGCATTCATAATCGCGCCGGCCAAAAACGCGCCGATTATAAAATCCAATCCGGACCACTCGGCACCAAAGCTGCACACGACCAACCAGATCAAGCCTACATACCAGCGGTCCCGCTCTGGTAACCACTTCATGAGTTTGCGAAAAAGGTAAGCCATGATCGCAAAGGTTAGCAAAAATCCCACCTGTTTAGCGACGCGCTGCCAATCCATCAGAATCAGCGCAAGTACACCCCAGATCGCGATGTCATCTACACTGGCGTAACGCAAAATGCGCTGACCGATGGGTTGACGCAGAACTTCCAGCTTCTCCATCAGCAGAATTAGTATCGGTAGCGCGGTAACAGCACAAGCCATGCCGATGCCCAACACAAATTGCCAGGGCATCGCCTTCGAACCGATCCAGCCGTCATACATCAACATGCCCGCTGCCGCGATGCAGCCGAACAGCAGCGGCGTTACCAACGCCAAGCCGGCGGTGATGCCGCTTTCGCGGCGATGTTCCCAAGCCTTGTGCAGATCCAGTTCAATGCCGGCGATCCAAACAAAAATCATCACCGCCCACCATGCAATGCCATTCAGTGACTGGATCACTTTGGGATTGAAAACGAAGGCATAATAATCTGGAAAGACCGCACCCAGAATGCCGGGACCGAGCAGGATGCCGGTGATGATCTGCACTATTACCAACGGCGCGTAATATTCAGTTTTGCCCACCCGCCAGATCAGATAGGGAACAGTAAAGATTAGCACCATTGCGATCAGGAATACTTCCGTGGTGCTCATTGATATATCCATGGCCTTGAGTTACTTCTGGTTAATTGATACCTTTTTTTAAAATCATCCTGAAACAGATGGCTGTTTATTCTTTTGTAGATATGAGCTTCTTCATTTCTGCCTCTCTTCTATCCGGCGAGATGCGTTGCTCGCCCGATAATTGTCAACAGACTCTAGCAAGAGCCCAGCCTAAAAATTGGTACGGCGAGTTAAAAGTTGTATGAAATCTGCGTGCCTACCCCAAAATTTGGGCTGGCATCAGACAGACCAAAAATCGTGTAGGTATTTAATGACCAGTTTCGACTTGCCCTCCAATCCCAGTAAGCACTGACTTCGCTAACAGCGGATACGCGTGCAGACGTGGCTTGACGGAAGTCGTAAATCAAGCCGAATTCCGTATCCTTACTCCACGGAAACGACAAACCAACTGATCCCAACCACACGTTATTCAGTTTGGTTTGCGGCAAATCTCCTTTAATGCGATACCCCAGGCTACTAAACATATCTACGTTATTAATAAGCGGTTGGTATGCACCCAACTCAACGGTGTAATCATTTGAGCCGGTTCCCAAGCCTTTAGTCTCATCTGCTGTGGCCAGTTTTACTTTTCCGGCCAAGCTAAACTTTGTATTCAGATTTGCCATGGTGTTAAACCTGTATCGGGCACTGACAATTAGATCGCCCATGCCACTCACGTTATTTTGTCCCGTTTTGTTGGTAATAAAATCGCCACCAATTAAACCCCCGCTCGCTCCCTCCTCAATGTACAAATGAGCCGTCGTCAACCTGTATGTCCAGGCATCCGTTCTGTAGCGGATACTAAAAGGTATAACCAGCATATTGGTGTTGCTTACCTGTCCATAATCACCCGTGCTGTAGTCCACACCGGAACTAACCGTGACCGTGTCGGCGGCGTGAACTGTGCCGCCCAACAACAAACCAAAAGATAAAATAAATAACTTGCGAGACGCAATAAATGTGCGAAATGTTTTGGATCTAATTGCATACAGACATTGCATTTTTGTTTCTCCATTAGGTTTTTTAATTGATTAATTGTTAATCCGGCACCAACCGAATATTATGCCATACAAGCGACACGAGGATTACCGAAGGACGAGCGCACCCGCTCTGGATTTTGCTTGGATTTGGGCTTGCCCCTGTTTCCAGGCTTTGTCAGGCAGGGATTAATCCGGCAGGTTTATGCTGTATTCGTGCCGGATCTATTTATAGGTTGCATCAATACTGGGAAACAATCTGCCCATCCAGCAAGGTGTAGCGCACCCGCCCCTGCATTTCGTAGCCATTGAATGGGGTGTTTTTACCCTGGCTTTTAAGTGCGCTGGGAGTGACTTTCCAGCTTGTTTTGGGGTCAAATATGCAAAGGTCGGCATGTGCGCCAACGGTCAGGTGTCCCATTTTCTGTCCCAGTATTTTCGCGGGATTGATGGTTACGTGGGACAGTGCATCCAATAGTGGAATTTTGGCCTGTTCAGCCCACTTCAGTACCAGCGGTAATAAAAGTTCGATGCCGGTAGCGCCTGCTTCGGCCTCGGCAAAGGGTAGTTGTTTGGCATCATCATCCACCGGGGAATGATTGGAACACACTGCGTCTATGGTTCCATCCAGTAATCCAGCGCGTAGCCCATCTTTATCACGCAGGCTGCGTAGCGGCGGAACCAAATGGCAATTCGCATCAAAGTAACCGATGTCCATTTCTGTCAAATGCAGATGATTGATATCCACGTCGCAGGTCACGGGCAGCCCATCACGTTTTGCGGCGCGCAACATTTCGACACCCGCCGCGCTGGAAATTCGGCAAATATGCAGTGTCACATCCGTGGTGCGCGCCAGTTGCAATATGGTGGCTAGCGCAGTGGTTTCCGCCACCTCCGGGATAGAGGGCAACCCCAGACGAGTGGCGATCTCTCCGTCATGCGCAACTCCGTTTTCGGCAAGGAAGCTGTCTTGCGGGCGCAGCCATACACGGTAGCCAAACGTGGCGGCATACTGCATGGCGCGCATTAATACCCGTGTATTGGTGAGCGGCGCATCGGCTTGGCTAAAGGCTTTACAGCCCGCATCGGCCAACTCAATCATCTCGGTTAGTTCTGCGCCTTTCAGGCCGTAAGTGAGTGCGCCAATCGGGAACACACGGCATTGATTAAGCGAGCGTGCGCGATGTTTGAGCATTTCCACCAGCCCCGGCTCATCCAGCGGCGGATCAGTATCCGGTGGGCAAGCCAGGCTGGTCACGCCACCCGCCACGGCGGCTTGCATTTCTGATTCCAGCGTTGCCATATATTCATAGCCTGGCTCACGCAAACGCGCAGCCAAATCTACCAGGCCAGGCATAACGATTAAGCCGCTTGCGTCGATGATTTTATCTGCCAAAAAACTGTCGGGTGCGGTACCGATTGCCGCAATTTTTCTCGCGGCAATAAATACATCCTGCAACGCATCAATTTTATTTTTCGGGTCGATCAGATGCCCATTTTTAATGTGGATATTCATCGTTTCTCGCTGTTATTATTTTCCTGCCAGAATGCTCATTACCGCCATACGTACTGCAATGCCAAATGTTACTTGCGGCATAATCACCGACTGCGCGCCGTCTGCAACCGCTGAATCAATTTCTACGCCGCGATTCATCGGGCCCGGGTGCATCACGATGGCATCTGCTTTCGCCAGCGCCAGTTTCTCTTTGGTCAGCCCGTAATATTTGAAATATTCCTGCGCGCTGGGCAGTGCCGCACCCTGCATCCGTTCATTTTGCAGGCGCAACATCAGCACCACATCCACATCGCGCAAACCTTGCGCCATGTTGTGATGCACTTGCACGCCCAGGTATTC
>JBEBGP010000302.1:0-6398 GCA_040081045.1 Candidatus Nitrotoga sp. | reverse complement strand
CTGGATGATCGTGCAGATGCTGTGCCACAGCACGAATCAGTACAGGCGGAATGAGCGGCTCATCGCCTTGCACGTTGACTACGATGGTATCGTCCGGCCATTTGAATTGTGCGGCGACTTCGGCAATGCGATCTGTGCCGCTGATGTGGTTGGGGTTGGTCATACAGGCCTGGTAGCCGTGTGTTTGTGCGGCTGCCATGATGCTGGCATGATCGGTAGCAATCCAGATTCCCCGCGCGCCACTTTTGCTGGCTTGCTCGGCAACCCTTATTACCATGGGTTTGCCCGCTATGGGCAACAGCGCTTTGCCGGGTAAACGAGTGGAGGCAAGCCGTGCAGGGATGACTGCATAAAAATTAAAATTCAATGGCATCGCTATAAATCCAAATTGCGGCACTCACAAAAAATGCCGTCGTAAATACGCCAGATCGCAAGAAAGTTGAGTTTTTAAAGGTTCCTTAAAGCAAGGTAATTCATTTGGTGTGCTTTTTGACTTCTTCGGCCGTTATCTGGCGTGCTTCATCCACCAGCATAACTGGGATGCCGTCTTTAATTGCAAAGGCCAGATGATCCACTCGACAGATTAATTCTTGCTCGGCTTTGCGATAAACCAGCGGAGATTTGCATAGCGGGCACACTAGAATTTCAAGTAATTTGGCATCCATGATTGGGTTATCCTTTTCGAATGGGACGAGTTTTTTCTATAGAACTTTTTTTTGCAGAAAAACTATTTCTGGATGAATTATTCCCAGATAAATTTTCTGGAGAGAGCTTGTCCAGAATAAATTTGATAAATGTCGGCGGCAAATGAGCGTCCACCCGCAACACCCAGCAAATGTCGGTGGCAAACTGGGCACATTTTACCGCATCTTTTTCGGTCATCAAGACCGCTTCCGCACCCCTAAAATTAATATCTGCCGGTATAAACGGATGATGGTCAGGATACGGGTGGGTGCGTGTTTTTATGCCTTGTTCCCGCAGATGGTCGAAAAAACGCTGCGGGTAGGCGATGCCCGCGACAGCATGATTATCCTTGTCGCGGAAGTCGGCGACCTTGGCGGTAATTTCAGGATTCCGCAAATTATAAAAAGTGTTGCCTTGCAATTTCATACTGTATGCGTCGCCTACTTCTTCCACGCCGCCATGCAATACGATGGCATCGACGCTATTCATGCGCGATGACGGTTCGCGCAGGGGGCCTGATGGCAGCAGCATACTGTTACCAAATATACGCACGCCATCTATCACCAGAATTTCTATATCGCGGCGCAATTGGTAATGTTGCAGGCCGTCATCGCTCAGTATCACATTGCATTCTGGATGCGCCTGCAATAACGCCTGTCCAGCCGCCACGCGATTACGCCCTATCCAGACCGGACAAATTTTACGTCGTGCCATCAGCGCGGGTTCGTCGCCCACCACTGCCGGATCGCTTTGTGTATCGACTTTTTGCGGCATATTGGCTGAGCCGCCGTAGCCGCGACTGATAATGCCGGGTCGCCAACCGTTGTCGATTAGTTTCTGTGCCAGCCACAGGGTTAAAGGAGTCTTGCCCGTACCGCCCACCGTGATATTGCCGATGATGATGACGGGCACGGGCAGCTTTTCACTTCTTAAAATTCCAAAGCGATAGAACAGTCTGCGCCCGATAGTTAAAATGCGAAAGACAAAACTGAAAGGACCGAGAAAAAGTTGTATCGGGGAAAGTTGATACCAATGCTCTTCGAGCCAACGACTGAATGTTTTTAACATGTTGATAAAATTATTTCCGGCTGGTAGTGAAGGTAATGCTGTTAAAACCGGCTTGACGTGCAGCTTCCATAATATTAATTACCGCCTGATGCGGTGTTTTGGCATCGGCGTTGATAATGATCATCGGATCTTTTTGATCGCCTGCGGCACGACGCAGGGCCTGGGAAAATTTTTCCACCCCACCAAAAATGATCCCGGCATCATTGATTGCATAGTGCTCAATCGCGTCAACCGAAACATTGATTTTAACGGGTGGGGAAGCGGATTGTTCGCCGCTGGCTTGTGGCAAATTTATTTTCAGCGCGGAAAATTTTTCGTAGGTAGTGGTCACCATCAGAAAAATAATGATGACCAACAGCACATCAATCATCGGAATTAGATTAATTTCAGGCTCTTCGCGGTCACGGCCTCGTTGAAAATTCATGATTTTAATCCTCGCTTAATTAAGTCGTGTGCCGTGAATAATTTCCACCAGCTTGACCGCCTGCTGCTCCATTTCGATGGTTAGATTATTTACCTGAGCGCGGAAGTGGCGGTAGAAAATCATGCTGGGGATTGCCACAATTAAACCAAAAGCCGTGTTATACAGCGCGATGGAAATGCCATGCGCCAGCGCGGCAGGCGCACTCTCGGTGGCACTTTGTGCGCCGAAAATTTCAATCATACCAACCATCGTGCCAAATAATCCCAGCAAGGGGCTGATTGAAGCAATGGTGCCGAGTGCGGTTAAAAAGCGCGATAAATCATGTGCCACTATTCGGCCTGTTTCCTCAATGGACGCCTTCATCACCTCGGGAGAATTTTTCACATTCTTCAGCCCCGCCGCAAATATGCGACCGAGCGGCGAGTCAGCCGCTAGCCGCGCCAGCATTTCATCGTTTACACCATGAGTGGTAATATCCTGTATCACATTATTCAACAGATTTGCCGGTATAACTGCCCTGTAGCGTAGCGTGTACAAGCGCTCGCCAATCAGCCCCAGGGCAATAATTGATGCAATAAGCAAAAACCAGATCGGCCAACCAGCCGCTTCAATAATAGCAAACACGCTTTTTCTCCAACTTCTTGGGATGTATTTTAAGGGGCAGCTTGGAAGTCTCAATGGGCTGAATGTGCTCGGAGATGGACAGCTTCATATATTCAGCAGCGGTGATCGAAGTAGGCATGGGCGCAGTATAAATCAAGGCCAATGTTAAGGTAAGCATCAATTATAATTAGGGGAAAATTATTCCGCGCTTCCCCGTCTGGGTCTCCCGCGCAGTAGCGGCGTTGCCCGCCGTTCAGTCAAGGCCTTAATCAGAGGTTCCTAAACTTCCCCCCGCTTCTGGTGTTACCAGCAAATGTACATGATTCGTCATCAGCACATAAGCGTGAACGGCGAGGAATTGAGCCTCGGCAGCCTCTTATAGGCAGCGTAGGTGAAAACGGCAATCCTCAATCCGAGGCAAAAATCGGATTGCGGTTATTGCCGCGCTGAATAACGTGCAGTGGCTAATTGGTCAGATAAAAGCGGGGAAGACGAGCCATCAGGTAACTCCCAAGAGGGGTAGGAAGATTAAGCTGACCCTGTTTACCTGCGGGTAGATGGGCCTATTAGAGGAAGGCAGTCGCCAAGGATCACCAGCTCGCGGCGATTGTCATGCCGACATGTCGGTGGTCGAACGCTGCGGAGACGACGACTTGGGAATTGGGTGTGCGCTGCACGAGCCATTCGGCGCTGACTTCAGCCATAAGCGCTGCGCCAGCAACATCGATCCAGCGGTGCCGCTTGGCGGCCACCCGGGTGTGCCCGACATATAGCGCCGCCAAATACAACGGGGCTGCCGTTTCTAGCCTATAGCGTTTGCGCACATATGCTGCAGCTGAGAACGCCCGTGCCGCATGACCCGACGGGAAGGATAGATCGTTGGATCCATCAGGCCGCTCGATATGTGTCGTGTGCTTGAGCGCCTCCGTGCCAATCGTAGTACTCGCAAAGGTGAGGGCATACTGCCAGGCTCCCTCTCGATTGTCCCGATACAACTCGGTGCCGAGTGTGGCTAGTGGAATTGCGGTTGCCAGGGAGTCGCCCCAATGTCGTTGCGACTGGGCGCAAGTGGGCGTGACGGCCACCATAGTGAACAACGCAACGAGCACTATGGCGAATCGCGCAGGCAGTAAATCCACAAATTGTGAAGCGGGGATTATGATGACACCTCGTCGGCCGTCTCTGCGGCGGCTAACGTAATATAGAAAACAAATTCATAGTTTTGAAATGCTGCCTATTTGTATAAACACTGTCAATCGAAAATTGTATTAACCAGCGCTTCATTACAGTTAGTGCATTTTCTTGTGCTGGACTTTAATTTTGGGGCAACTTAAAACTATGACCTCTGCTTCAATCTTTAAAGAGTCAAACGGGTTCAGCAGCGAGCCATCAACCCAATGTCCTGACATACCAATTGTTTCTGCTAAACTGACGGATCACTTTTTACCAAAGGTAGGCAATTCTCTAAGCTCTGGCGAGCTTGAGAAGTTGACACTGCCGTAGTACCCATGCCTGATATTGCATCACGTCCCCATTCCGCCATAACCGTCAATCAACTTATCGCAAGTGGAATGCAGCCTTTGCTGGCCCGTATTTATGCTGCCCGTGACATTCTGGACATTGCTCAATTAAACACGGCTCTGCCCGGTTTACTGTCTTACACTTTATTAAAAAATGCACAGGAAATGGCAGTAATATTGGCGGGTGCCATTGCCGCGCAACGTAAAATTACAATCGTGGCAGATTACGATGTGGATGGTGCGACCGCATGTGCTGTGGGGTTGCGAGGCTTGCGCGCAATGGGTGCAAAAGTAACATTCATCGTTCCAAACCGGTTCGAATATGGCTATGGTCTCACTCCGGAAATCGTCCGGCTGGTGGCGGGCACAGGCGGTGTCAACTTCTCAAGCTCGCCAGAGCTTAGAGAATTGCCTACCTTTGGTGAAGCGTCTCATCCGGACAAGCCCGATTTTATTTTGACTGTCGATAACGGTATTTCCAGCGTGGAAGGTGTGGCAGAAGCCAATCGGCTGGGTATAGAGGTGCTGATTACCGATCATCATTTGCCCGGTGATGCGCTGCCGGATGCGCGTTGTATTGTAAATCCCAATCAGCATGGTTGCGCCTTCCTCAGCAAAAACCTGGCGGGTGTGGGCGTGATGTTTTATGTGCTGCTGGCATTGCGTGCCGAGTTGCGCGCGCGCGGTCAATTCAATGAGATAACGCAGCCTAATCTGGCCGAGCTATTGGACATCGTTGCGCTCGGAACTGTGGCAGATGTGGTGAGGTTGGATGAGAATAATCGCATACTGGTGCAACAAGGTTTGCAACGCATTCGTGCGGGTCGCGCCTGTGCGGGCATTCAGGCACTGCTTGCCGTGGCACGAAAAGTCCCCGATAAAACCAGCGCATATGAACTCGGCTTTGTTGTTGGCCCGCGTTTAAATGCTGCCGGGCGGCTGGATGATATCAGTTTGGGCATTCAATGTTTGACCACCGATGATCCCGCGCTGGCTGCCAAAATAGCCTCCCGGCTGGATGCGCTCAATCACGAACGCCGCACGATCGAGGCGGACATGCAACAAACAGCTTTATCGGCTTTGGAGAATATTGATCCGACCAGTTATTACAGTTTGACCTTGTTTGACCCAAGCTGGCATCAAGGTGTGATTGGCATCCTGGCATCGCGACTCAAGGATAAATATCATCGACCCACCATTATTTTTGCACGCTCGACTGTGGGGGAGCTAGAAGGGGGGGAGCTAAAAGGTTCCGGTCGCAGCATTGCAGGGCTGCACTTGCGTGATGCGTTGGATTTAATTGCCAAGCGCCATCCACATCTGCTGCAAAAATTTGGCGGTCATGCAATGGCGGCAGGGCTCAGTTTGCGCGAAGAACATTTCGCCGAATTTCAACAAGCGTTTGAAGCTGTCGTGCAAAGCCTGCTTCCGCCTGCAGCACTCCATCGAACGTTGGAGACAGATGGCGAATTAACCCATACAGATTTTTCGCTGGACATAGCGCGCAGCCTGGAACAGCAAGTGTGGGGACAAGGCTTTCCACCGCCCACATTCAATAATAAATTTACAGTTAAAAGCCAGCGCGTCGTCGGTGAAAAACATTTGAAGCTCAAGCTGGCGATGGGCTCGGCTACATTTGATGCCATCTACTTTTTTAACATCGATACCCTGCCGGAAAACATCCGCGCGGTATATAAATTATCAGCCAACGAATACAACGGCAACACCACCATACAACTCGTCATTGAACACTGGGAAGCACTATAATGCGTGCCCGGAAACAGTGAAAGCAATCAGCATGGAAGCCGAACAACTCAACGCCCTCTCCAATCAACTCAAAGATTTGCGTACTCGCACCAACGAATTACGGAGGTATCTTTGACTTTGATGCCAAGCAGGAACGCCTGAATGAAATTGTAATCCTCAGCGAAGATCCGGCCGTCTGGCAAGACAGTAAACGCTCGCAGGAACTCGGACGCGAACGCAAAATCCTTGAAAATATCGTCCTCACCCTCACCGGGCTGGACAGCAGCCTCAACGATGCAACCGAACTACTGGAAATGGCGCTGGCAGAAAATGACAGCGACAGCCTGCACAGC
>JBEBGP010000329.1:0-1577 GCA_040081045.1 Candidatus Nitrotoga sp. | reverse complement strand
TAGCACGTCTGCTCCATAGCGGCGAATGATCGAATCTAGTTGTCGCCCCACTACATATTCTGTCCAATCCGACTCACGTTCATCTGCAGATTCGCCCATGCAAAAAATTGGGATTAAGCCTGCCTTTTCAGCTGCGTCAAAGCGGGTTGCTGCGGTGTCGTCAGTTTCGTGAAATTGTATGCGCCGCTCAGAATGGCCGACGATGACATAGCGACAGCCATAATCAGTCAACATATAGGCCGACACTGCACCCGTAAGCGCAACATTTTCGTTGGCGCATAAATTTTGGGCGCCCCAAGCTACATTAGAACCTTGCAGTAATGATTGCGCTTGTGAAAAATAGGGATAAGGCACACACACTACAAAGTCCGCATGCTTTAAATCTTTCACGCCGATCTTCAAAGCCTCCAACAACGCTTGATTTTGGGCGATACGTCCATTCATTTTCCAATTACCGACTACTAATTTACGTCTCATGTTTTACTCATCGGGTTAATTAAGCTGGTTTAAGTTAGCTATTTGATGATTGCAGCAAACTCGCCTTTTACATAGCGGGCTGCCATAGTATCTAAAGAAATCACTTTAATTTTAGAGGCTTGTCCTGCACTGCCAAATGCTTCAAAGCGGCTTTTACAAACACTTCTGGCAGCAATCGTGGCCGCCTTTAAAAATGCACGTGGGTCAAATTCTGCTGGATGATGTGCCATTTCTTTGCGAATAGTGGCGGTCATGGCTAAGCGAATATCCGTATCGATATTGATTTTACGCACGCCATTTTTAATACCCTCAACAATTTCAGAAACTGGCACACCGTAAGTCTCTTTTATTTGGCCACCATATTCACGAATCATTTGTAGCCATTCTTGCTCCACACTGGAGGAACCGTGCATGACCAAATGCGTGTTGGGAATGCGCGCATGAATGGCTCTAATTCTGTCCACAGAAAGTATATCGCCAGTGGGTGGTCGGCTGAATTTATATGCGCCGTGGCTAGTACCAATGGCAATTGCCAATGCATCTACCTGCGTCGCTTTGACAAAGGCGGCGGCCTCATCAGGGTCGGTAAGTAATTGCGATTCACTTAAAATACCTTCGGCACCACCACCATCTTCCTCTCCTGCTTGCCCAGTTTCTAGCGAGCCAAGCACCCCCAGCTCACCTTCAACAGATACGCCCACAGCATGCGCTGCTTCTACCACTTGGCGCGTCACCTGCACGTTGTAATCGAAGGTGGAAGGCGTTTTGGCGTCATCCATCAGTGAGCCATCCCTCATCACACTAGAAAATCCGCTTCTGAGTGCCGTTTGGCAGACTGCCGCAGAAGCACCATGATCTTGGTGCATGCACAATGGAATATGCGGGTACTGCTCAATGGCCGCCTCAACCAAGTGCCGTAAAAACGGTTCGCCGGCATAACCCCTAGCGCCAGCTGAAGCCTGTAAAATCACTGGACTATCTACTTCATTGGCCGCTTGCATGATGGCATGAATTTGCTCCATATTATTAACGTTAAATGCGGGCAAGCCGTATTGATGCTCAGCCGCGTGATCGAGCAATTGTCTTAATGAAACTAATGC